>JAFCZD010000951.1 GCA_019314525.1 Deltaproteobacteria bacterium | reverse complement strand
AGATCGAGCCCGCCAGCGCTGGTCAAGGGGCCGCCGCCGAAATCGATGCTGCCCGTGAATTGGCCAAGGAGGTAGAGGTTGCCGTCACCATCAGCGCCCGCCGCCATGCCTCTGGCGTCGCCAAGTGGAGCGCCAAAGCGCAGCGATACATCATGCTCGGGCCCGACGCAGCCCGAAGCGGCCCCACAGGTGCCGCCACAGCCGTCCTCTGCGCCACAGGCAATGTTGGGGGGGCAGGTGGGGATGCACGACACATCCACACCAGCATCGAACTTCAGGTCACGAGGCAGTTGGTCGCCCAATGCGCCATCTTCGAGGTCACCCGAGACTGGGTGGATGTCGAGGTGGGCGCCATCGGAAGGGAAGCCATCCGATGGGGTTACACCCGAGTCGGCTTGTACTCCGCTGCCGTCTGCAGCCGACCTCGACCCAAAACCAAAGCGCGTGCAGCCCACAACGGAAAAGAGCACGAGGACAAAAAGGAGCCCAAGAACTCGAACCCTCCCCCCGCCTTCACGAGTTACATTCAGCAGGGGGCTCTCCATGTTTGGGGATCTGAACAATGCGATGTTCTGCATTATGACAGATCGTCAGCCCACCGCCACATGGCAAGTCCAAGCGTCCAAGCCAGCGGTAAGATCCAGCAAATTCCCAACCCATCCGCCTCAACCTCTTTGCTCTCGCTTGGGTAACGCCAAGGTAAAGGTGCTGCCTTCGCCAAGGGTGCTGGCGACGGAGAGTTCGCCACCGTGCTGGACCACAATTTGATGGGAGATGGGTAACCCCATGCCCAGCTTCACGCGAGAGGCGCCCGTGGTAAATCGCGCATCAAAGAGACATTCCAGCGCCTCTGGCTCCAAACCACGACCGGTGTCCTGGACCAAGACGAAGACCTTCTCCCTGTCGTGGCGCGTGCTGATGGTGATGGTCCCAGGACGATGCCGCGTCATCGAGTTGATACACTGGCTGATCCATCCTCTCTCGACGGGGCACCACAGTTCATGGCAGAGCCCACTCAGGGGACCAGGTGGATGAGGAAAGCGTCTTCATCACCCGAGATCTGCCAGTTGCCAAAATCCACCACCGGGGTAAGGACCCCTGATAGGAGGATATCTCCCTCAGCGGTCAAAGAGATGCCCCCACCTGAATCGTAACTGGAACCGCCGTAGCGCTTGGACCACCTGAGCCCGCCATCAGCGTCAACGCTTGCGACGACGATATCCGCGCTTCCCGCGCTGACAAGATCCCCACCCCCGAAACAGTCCGCGGTTCCCTGAAACCCCCCCGTCATGAAGACATGACCCTCTGGCCCTACCGCAATATCGTAGCTGAAGTCTTGGGAAGCTCCACCACATCGCCGCACCCAACGCTGAGCACCTCCGGGGCCCAAGCCGGCCACAAACATGTCATCGATGCCGGCACTGACCAACGAGCCAACGTCTGAGTTCATGGTGCCCCGGAACATTCCCGTCACGAAGACGTTGTCGCCCACAGCGATGCGCGCACTCGACTCGATATCAACCCCGCCAAAGGCGCTGGACCAACGATGAAGCCCCTTGGCATCGAAGCTGGCGACAAAGACGTCGGCCTCTCCGGTACTGGTGAGCGAACCACCACCAGGGTCAATCGTTTCGTAGAAAGCGCCCGTCACGAAAACGTTGCCACTGGGGCCAATCGCGATGTCGTTGCTCTCGGAGTGGCTCGTATCAGCGAGGCGCTTGGACCAGAGGTGGCCTCCAGTGGGGCTAAAGGCAGCGATAAATGCATCGGGGCCTGTACTTCGGGGTAGAACGCCACCACCAAAGTCGACCCCCGAGCTCCAGAGCTGGCCCGTGAGATAGACGCTACCACTGTCGTCGATGGCGACCCCCTTACCGAAATCCTGATCCCAGTCGCCGAAGCGCTTGGACCAGAGGGGGACTCCCGCAGCGTCGAAACCGGCCAAGAAGATGTCCAGGCCAGCGCTCGTGAGCGGACCTCCACCGAAATCCACGGTACCGCTGAAGTATCCAGTGACGAAGACGGCACCAGCAGCGCTAACGCCCAATCCCCCACACATCTCGGCTTGAGCCCCTCCCAAGCTCTTGGACCATCGGTGCTCTCCCGAAGCGTCGTAACAAACGACGAAGACATCGTACACTCCCGCGTTGGTCTGCAGCCCACCGCCAAAGTCCACGGTA
>JAFCZD010000950.1 GCA_019314525.1 Deltaproteobacteria bacterium | reverse complement strand
TAGCTCAGCTCATCAACACCTGTGACAAATCACAAGGTCCATGGCCTGGCAGCTCCCAGCTCGAGCACTTGTGAAAGATCGATTGGAAGTGGACCCGGAAACGATCCTCGTCATATGAGAGCAAGGCAGCGAGTGAGGAGCCGGCGGAGTTACCTTGTAGCGTAGTGAGCAGGCACCGCAGCGAGTAACGCAGCTATCGCGCAAGATCATTCTTAGATGTGAGTGGTCTAGAAGATATCCGAGTCACAGGCGTGACAGACTAGCCCTGCGACCAGGGATCCGCATCGAGATCGCGCCTCGCTTCGTGGTGGAGGTGGGTGTTGGTGTGGCGTTGACCAACGACGCAAGAGAGATGTTTCTGTTGAGGATCCTGCTCGGCTTCACCTACGAGTTTTCAGCCTATTGAGCGCCGTCTAAGGCAAAAAGACAGCTTAGAGTTCCTTGAGTTCTTGCCTCACACGACCTACGCTCCCCGGCACCATCTAGGGGGCTTGTTGTGAAGATACTCTTGTCCATGCTCGGTGCTGTCGTGGCGGTCTGCGCGATCTACGCGATATCGACCTACAGCGCCAAGCGCTCGACTCAGGACACAAAAGACATTGAGCGGGCGATGGAGTTAGCCCGCGCCTTGGAGAACGTTGCACCGCCGGCAACACAAGGCGTTGAGCAACAAGCTGGGTCCGACCCGCCCTCATACCCTACCCTAAAAAGCGCCGGCACGGAGAAGATCTTCTACCTCGAAGAGCCCGACCGGGGCCCGGTAGTAAGCGCCGTTGTCTTGCCCAGACGCAGCAGCTTGCGCTGGCGAAAGAGTGCTCACTGCGAGAGCGATGTTCTGGGCATCGTTTGTAGCGCCATCGTGGGCGGGCGCTGGCAGCTCGGATACCGACGAAAAGAGCTGATACAGGCCGAGCGGTGGTCGGGGGGCAGAGCCCAGGAGATCTTCTTCTTTGTGCGCAACAAAGGGCGGATCAGGGCGATCACCAAGCTCGATGGCCGGAAGGTGATCCTTTGGACACGCTTCTTCGCTGACGACAAAGACCGCTTCAGTGCTCGTGCACTAACCGGTGCCAACAGCCTCGCCGGTTGTGGGAATATGGCGTTTCGTAAGAAGGGCACACGCCTCGAGGAGTTGACTTGCCTGCAGTGGATGGGCAAGCCCATGCGCGACACCAGAGGAGTCTTCCGCCGACGCTTCATTCACGATGAGGCGGGTTTCGTAGAGCAGGAGCTGCATCTTGATCTCGACGGCAAGCCTGCGGCTGATAACGATGGCGTACATCGTGTCGTCTTCACACGTGACAACGTGGGCCGCCCTCTTGAGCAGCGCTACATGGGCCTGGACGGGCAACCGGTACGCTCCACAACTCACGGCTGCTTCGCGTTGAAGCGGGTCTATAACGAGAGAGGAAACCTGCTGCGGCAGAGCTGCCTTGGAGAAAAAGACGAGAGCATTCCAAATGGCCGTGGAGTCCACACCAAGTTCTTTGAATACGACAAGAACGGCTGCCAACACTTGATGCGCTTTGCGGGCCCAAGAAACAAACCGATAGCAAGTCATCAGGGAACCTTCGCCGAGCGCTACCAACGTGATGCATTTTGTGCAGTGAGGAGCAAAGAATGCCTTGGGGATGATGACCAACTCGTCCGCTGTGGGCCAGGAATCGCCGCGCGTTTCGTCATCGCTCGCGACAAGCGAGGGTTTGTCGTTTCGACCGAACACTTCGATGAAGAGGGCCACACGACGAAGCACGCCTCCTATGATGCCTTCGAGATCCGTCTCAAGAACGACGCCCGAGGCAACGCTGTCGAGTTGGGCTGCTATTCAACTAACGGTGAAAAGATAGAGTGCAAGGGCATGGGCTTCCACATGAAGAGGGAGCGTGTTGACCACGCTGGCAGAGCAGTCGAATCGCGTTTTTTCGATGTAAAGGGCAAACAGGTGACGAATCTCGGTTGCGCCATCCGCCGTAGACGCTTTGACAACTACGACCATCGCCATGAGACGCTGGAACTCAATGAGAAAGGGCAGCCCATCGAGAAGTGGGGCCTGGCGCGGTGGCGAAGTCTCTATGATGTAAGCCACCGGCTCTTCGCCGTCTTGCTCTTCAACAAGAAAGGCAGCCCTGCCCGCTACCATGGTTGCTTTGGCGGCCTGGCTTGCCCATCAAAAAACTGGCAC
>JAFCZD010000949.1 GCA_019314525.1 Deltaproteobacteria bacterium | reverse complement strand
CCGAGGGGGGCTCTTTGTGATCATTGACCACAAGGGTGGGCTGCAGTCGGGCTATTTTCATCTCAAGGATTTCGCCATCCGTTCCGGGCAACGCGTCAGGAAGGGCCAGTTCATTGGCACCGTGGGGCGCACGGGCATCAAAAAGACCCGCCCGCACCTGCACTTCGAGCTGCGGCGTGTGCGACGCAAATGGAAGTCAAAGATCGACTCACAGCCCTACTTTGGGGCCGACGCCATCGCCATGGAGAAGACATACTTTGGCGAGATGATGACCAAGCGGCGCAAGCTGCGCAGACGACGCGCTGGGCGCCACTACGTCTCCCGCAAGGCCAAGCTGCGCAAAGCCAAACGACGACGTTATGCTGCTCGCAAGGCCAAGCTGCGCAAAGCCAAGGTGCGCAGGGCCAAGCTGCGAAGGGCCAAGCTGCGAAGGGCCAAAGCACGGCGGCTCAAACGCAAGGTACGAGCTAAAAGGCGCGCCAAGCGCCGGGCCTCCTGACGCACCCGCCCATCTGTCACGCCCCTTGAGTGCACGCACGAGGTCAATCGAAGAACCCCGAACTATCACATGTGATTGCTTTCTTGCGTCCTGCGACAAAACCTATCACAATTGATAGCATGCGAATCACCGCTCCGATGCCTAGCGATGCGATCTTCACTGAACTCGGCGCGCGTCTAGGCCGCATTCGCAAGCAGCAGGGGTACTCCCAAGACAGGCTGGCAGATGAGGCAGGCATTGGCGTCGCGACGCTTCGGCGCATCGAGGATGGAAAGGACGCTCAGCTCAGCTCCTGGTTGAAGGTTCTCAAAGCGCTGGGCATGGCATCTTCCATCGACGGCCTCTTGCCGGAGAGCTTTGGCTCGCCCATGGCTGAAGCCCTGCAAGACACAACGCGCGCACGCAAAAAGCGCTCGCGAGCAGGTTTCGTCTGGGGAGACGAAGAGTCATGACGACTGCCACCGTCATGCTTTGGGGCACCCCCATTGGCTACGTCTCCATGGAGAGCGGGGAGCGCTTCGCTCGTTTCGAATACGACCCAGGTTTTGCGAAACATGGGATAGAGCTCGCGCCGCTGCTCATGCCGCTGCGCCCCCGTCGGATCTTCCAGTTTTCAGACCTCCACCCACGAGCGTTTTCCGGGCTTCCAGGGTTGCTCGCAGACAGTTTGCCCGATAGGTACGGCCACAGGCTCATCGATGTTTGGTTAGCGCGCACCGGACGATCGGCTAACGCCTTCAACGCCGTTGACCGGCTCTGCTACACGGGGGCCAGGGGAATGAGCGCGCTCGAATTCGAGCCGGCTATGGCTCCACGGGAGACCCGTGACAAGCAACTCGAGGTGGACGAGTTGGTGGCGTTGGCGTCGCTGGCGTTTGCAGACAAGGAGATCTTGGATACGAAATTCACAGGAAAGGATGGGGACCAGGCGCTCTTGGACATCCTGGCGGTGGGTACTTCGGCCGGTGGCGCGCGAGCCAAAGCGGTGATCGCTTTTCATCCGGAGTCGAAGCAGGTTCGCTCTGGCCAGCTGGACCTTCCAGCGGGGTTTGAACATTGGTTGATCAAATTCGACGGTGTTGAGTTCAATGGCGACTGGGGCGTCGCAGATCCCGCCGGCTATGGCTTGCTAGAGTATAGCTACCATCAAACGGCGAGACGTTGCGGTATTGCGATGATGGATTGTCGACTCTTCGAAGACGGTCATCGACATCATTTCATGACCCGCCGCTTTGATCGCGGTGATGATGGCCAGAAGAAGTTCGTGCAAACACTCGGGGCTGTGGCCCATTTCGACTATTGGGAGAGCGGCCACTATTCCTACGAGCAAGTCTTCATGACCATGAAACAGCTGGGCATGTCGCAGGCTGCCATGGAGGAGCAGTACCGTCGTACGGTCTTCAATCTTGTGGGTTGCAATCAGGATGACCACGTGAAGAACATCGCGTTCATGATGGATCGTCAGGGGAGTTGGACTTTGAGCCCTGCCTACGATCTGTGTCATGCCGAGGGCAGCAAATTCACGAGAAACCACCAGCTCAGCATCAACGACAAGACCAACCATTTTACGTTGGCAGATCTGAAGCACCTCGCAGACTACGCCGGGCTTCCGCGTGGGCGGGGCAAGATCATCCTTGAGCAGGTGCTCGATGCTTTCTCAGCTTGGCCTGCATTGTCTGAAGA
>JAFCZD010000294.1 GCA_019314525.1 Deltaproteobacteria bacterium | reverse complement strand
AGTAGTAGCTATGCTCGATGGCGGTCGCAGCCCAAGCGGCTGCGCCCTTCTTATAGGCATACTTGAGTGTGCCTTGGGTTTCATCGTGATAGAGCATATGCACGTTGTTCAGTAGATCGAGGGCGATGGCAGAGTGCTGTCCGACATCACCGGCGTGATCCACCACGCTCACCGTGAAGGCACCACCAGCCGGTCGCCACGCATAGCGTAGGTCCTGCCCGGTGGCATCGTAGTAGCTGATGTGCACCGCCCCATCCGTGCCAACGACGAGGTCATTGAACATGCCAACATCCACGTCTTGGTCCACGACGACTGACGCCTCCTCGCAAGCTCCACGAGAGCACACGCTGGGAGAACCCACACAGGTGTACGTGCCTTCAATGGCGCATGCCTCACTGCACCCGTCGCCGGCTATGGCGTCGCCATCATCGCAGGCCTCGAGGCCTGCTACATCGCCATCACCACAAATAGTGGTGCAGACGTGACATTGGGCCTCTCCCACGGTTCGGCGCAAGAAAGCAGCGTAAGCGTGATCTGCGCGCTCACCGTCTGCCCGAGTTGTGGCGTGATGGTGGTCGCCCCATGGGCGTAGCGAGCACCCCCACGCAACCCTGAAAGGTTCAGTTTAAGTGGAGTTCCCGCCCAGCTATCGGGAATGAGCACCGTGAGAGCGTGAGCGGCGCTGGTCTGCTCCTGGCCACCACCAGCATCCATCTCGAAGACATCGAGCTTCCAACTGTCTTCGTAGATCACGGTGATTTGGAGTGAGGTGGTGCTCTCCGCCGCACAACCAAGCCCCAGCATCAGAGCCGCCCATACTCCAAAAAGCCGGGCGATATGGGGCATGTGCATGGTCTCGTCTCTCCCAAGCAGATGTTCTGGCGAAGCAGAGGACTTATACGGCTATGGCAGCAGACCTTCCCACAATATTTCTTTGGGCCGTTCTAATAGAGCGTCTCGCAAACGCCCTCGCTGCCGTTCCCATCAACAGACTGACATCCACCGCTCACGGGAGCAGCGCAGGCTCCCTTTGCGCACACCGGAATCACCGTGTCACATGCCGCACGTCGCCATGGCGCGGAGATGCGATCCAACTCCACCGTGGTGTTCACATAACTCAGACAGAACTTACAGGTGAGGTTGTTCCACGCTTGCTCGGTGCATTGAGCCAAGGCGGCCACAGGGTGACACGTCTTCGCGTTGGCCAGCTCAGCGATATAGGCATCGTTGACCCGATGACAGAACGCGACCCGCTCATCGTCACAACAGGCATCTGGATAGATACCATCTGCAGGCGTACGACAGGCGCCCTCTTTGTCGAGCCACGCCCCCATGCATTTGTCCTTCTCCACGTTAAACTTGGAAGCGAGGGGCATGGTGATGCGGCACGCGGCATCAGAAAGAGGCACATGGTCTGCGCAGTGGAGGCTGTAGTGACTCCCCACACGGTAGCCACCGAGGCCCCTGGTGATGTCCTCGACATAGCTCTCGCCTGGAGCGATCTTCGTCGCGTTACCTTCCCAAAAACAGACATGAGTAGGTCCCTCGGTTTCCCACGTGCCGTCAAACCATTGGTCTAGAGCATAGGGTGAGCAACCTGCGAGGAAGATCGGCTCTGCGAGCGTGTTCACAAGGGTTGGGGTGACAACCTCCCCCTCGGTGACGTGATCCGGGTCAATGACGAGTCGCAGGCAAGCGCCACGATGGGCGACGTTCATATTGTGCTGGGCCGCCTTGCAGCTGTTGTCGAAGAGGCGTCCGTCGCACCCGCACACAGGATCGGAAACCTCCGGGCAGAGATCCGGCCTTGGCTTACATGTGCCAATGCCCTCACGCGACTGGCCGCAGTTTTCCATGAAACAGTATTGCCCGTCTTCACAGTTGGCGGCGGAGGTGCACGTGAGTTCAAGCCGATTACACTCCGCTGAGAGGGTGTACTCACCACGCGCCCACCATGTGATGGAGTAGACAGCCACAAGGTACTTCACGCTACGCTCGGCCTTGTAGAGTATCTTCACAGCGTTGGCAGGCCGAGAGCGCCGGATCGCCACGCGCTTGCCGGTCTCTGCATCGTAAATGGCGATGACCGCGCCGCGGTAGGGATGGTAGGTCGCCTCAAAGCGAAAGATGTACTCATAACCGACCTTCCCAGGGAAGCTGTAGACGTGCGCGCTGTCCCACCCCCCGAAGCGGCCGCTGAGGGTGCTCTCACAATGAAAGTCCGCAGGGATATGCCGGATCCAGCTGGGTACGTCTGCTTTTCCACCCATCAGGGCCAAGTCCTGGCGCTCCCCTTCAGGATCGCTTTGCTGGCCACCACAACCTGCCACCAAGAAAACCACCACTAGGCCTGCACTCATGCACTGTTTCATAATCCCCTCCTCCGATAGGTCTATGTAGAACATTCGGGAGAGAATGGAAGACCTTCCACTCTCTTTTGGTGCGGAGAGTGGTGCACAGACGTCGTCAGGGTCGCCCCCGGCCGCGAGTTAAGCACAATGGTATCGTCCGATGGGCCACTGTCGGCGCGAGGCTTATTGCTGGATCAACGTACTTTCCTTTATCCTATTGCGCATAGGCTATGTTGAGGAAAAACAGAGACATGTCGTATTTAGCGCGGATGGGATTGCGATCCTCGGAGCAGTATGGCAGCCACGCGATGGTGGCGTGCATGCTGGTGCTGATGGTCGCCTGCGGTGCGAATGGGTTGGGAGACGGTGCAGCCGACGCCGAGCCCATAGCCGATGTCGACGCGACCGCACAGCAGGACGCCGTTGGCGATGCCAGCGTTGGCGACGCGAGCGTTCGCGATGCCAGCGTTGGCGACGCGAGCATCAGGGACGTGGGCCCAGTGAGCTGCGACCAGCAGGAGATCGGCCCAGACGACGACATCTTTGAGATCGAAGGAGAGCGGATCAAATATGAATCGGGGTTCGTCTATCTATGTGTGGACGGCTCCTGGGTCTATGTCCAAGACATGCGCGGCCCGTGGTTTGGCCGATTTACCGTTGAAAAAGATGGCGACGACTGCACGATGACTGCAGTGTCGGATGGAACCACGCAAACTTTCGTGGGGAATTTTTCTGACGACTTCGAGGACCTGATCGACATCTACGACCTCTTCGCCGTCGAGCGTTGGAATACCCTTCTCATGCAGTCGCCCCTAGCCAACACCATCCCCGAGACAAATGCCCTCGCCTCATCGATCATGCAGGGGGGCTCGTTCCTCGACAACCGGGTGGAGGTGGTGACCAACATCGTTCACAGCGGTACCCAAGCGCTGAAGTTCACAGCCGTCGCTCCTGATCCGGGCGAGGTGAGCAAGGCGATGCTGGAGAAACGGAACCTCTGCTACACCAAGGGAGACGACTTCTGGCACTCGGGCTGGTACTACTCCGAAGGCGCCAACCCCTCGACCGTAGGTGACCTCGAATCGATGGAGATCACCTTCTCGCCGGGTCCCCGGGTCTACATCAACGACAACGGTTACGCGCTTGTGGAGCTGAAGTTCGCCGACAAACCGAAGTACACCCAGCAAGTCGCGCTCTGGCCAACGCATCAGTGGGTACACCTCAAGCTGCACTATCGTCTCAGCCAGCAAGACGACGGGCTCATCGAAATGTGGATCGATGACACGCAGGTCTTGTCTGTCTCCGGCCGAAACTTACCGCTACACGACAGCGTCTTGCACCGATTCTCCCTTGGCATCACAGCCACCGACGAGCACACCGTGCTCTATGTGGACGATATCCAACTGTCCCGACACCCACTCTGACTGCTTGCGTTTGCGAACTTGAGCAAAGCTGCCTGGCCCAACGCCTGGCAGCGCCACGAGCTGCGGAAAGCTCCTCGTCATGGCGCCCGAGCACGCCACGCGCTAGGGTGTTGCGCTTTGTCCATCTTCCGCCTCAAAAAACTCACCCTCGCCTACGGCGAGCATCAGATCCTGCGCGACATCTTCTTCCGTCTCGGCGCGAGTGAGCGCGTCGCGCTCATGGGGTCAAACGGCTCGGGAAAGAGCTCCATCCTCAAGCTCATCGTGCGCCACGCGATGGAACGAACCCAGGGGACGCAGTCTACGCGCGTGGAGGGAGAGGGCGAGGTTCCAGAGGTTGACGGAGAGGTGGAGCTGAACCACGACGTGAAGGTGGGCTACTTCTCGCAATTTTCACGTCTCGACGACGAGCGAAGCGTTGAGGAGATTCTCCTCGACACCTTCTCGGAGATCCGCGCCTGGGAGACCGAGCTGAGCAGCATCGAAGTCTCCATGGGTGAGGGTTTGGAGGGCGATGAACTCCAGCGGCTCCTCTTGCGACAGGGGGACCTCTTCGAGCTGATGACGCAGAGGGACGGCTGGAGCTACGCCAACAACATCGACACCGTGCTCACGAAGCTCGGTTTCAGCGGCGAGCATAGGACACGCCCCGTGGGAGAGCTCTCGGGGGGCTGGCGAAATCGCGCGAGTCTGGCGCAGATCCTGCTCGAAGAGCCGGATTTGCTGCTCCTGGACGAGCCCACCAACTTTCTCGACGTAGAGGGGATCGCTTGGCTCGAAGGCTGGATCGCGCGCCTGCCTGGCGCTGTGATCGCCGTCTCGCACGATCGCCACTTCCTCGACTCCGTCGTCAGCCGTATGGTCGAGATTCAGAACTATCGCCTTCATGAGTACTCGGGGAGCTACGCCGACTACGTGCGAGAGAAGGCAAGCGCAGCGAGATCCCTCTCCAAGGAGTTTCGACACGAAGAGGAGTTGCTCCTCTTTGAGGCATCGACCATCTCATCACGTAAGAGGGCACGCAGCGGCGAGCAGCTGGCGAAGAAAAAGGCCCGCATAAAAAGGGGGGGCGAGACGCCCACCGTCGACAGCATCGTCAGCGGCGTGTACGCCAAGCTTCATATCCCACAAGCCCTCGCCGAGTTTAACGAGCTGTCGTCTTCACGCGGCGGGTGCCTGCTCTTCGAGGGCCTCTCCTTCGAGCTCAAGCGGGGCGATCGCGTGATCATTGTGGGGCGAAACGCGTGCGGAAAATCCACGCTCCTGCAAGTCATCATGCAGGAGCTTAAGCCCGACACCGGCGAGGTGATCTGGAAGCCCGGCGTGCGATTTTCGAGCTTCACGCAAGTCCTCGAAGAGCTAGACCCGAGCGCGCGCCTGCTTCAGTGCGCCATGACCGCGCCCCAGCAATTTTTGGAGCCTCACGAGATGCCCTCCCAGAAGAGCGTGCTGCGTTTTCTGCGCATGATGGGCTTCAGTGAGCTCGACCTGCAGCTGCGCGTGAGCGCGCTCTCGGGCGGTCAGCGGGCGCGCTTGGCCCTCGCGTGGTGCCTCACATCCGGACCTGCGGTGGTGATCCTCGACGAGCCCACGAACCACCTGGACATACGCAGCGCGCAGATCATGGAGCGCGCCCTCGCCAAATTCCCTGGCGCAGTCCTCGCGGTGAGCCACGATCGCTTCTTCGTCGACAAGGTCGCGCGCAGGCTCTTGGTCTTCGAAGAGGGTGGCAAAGTCGCCCTGCACGGTGGCGGGTGGACTGCGTTTGACGCACGCCGAGCCCGGAAGCTCGCAGACGCACGCCGGTCAAAAAAATCGAACTGAAGCGGCATGACCCGCTTCAGGCACATTCACTCATCGCTGCTGCAAGGACCACGTATATTCGACGATGGCCGATTAGATGCAATCGCCACCGTCACAATCGTTGGGGTAAGACATCGCGTAGTTGAGTGTCACGCGACTGACGCGATCTTCATGATGTGAAGGTTAGCTGCTCGCGGAGGTTGTCGTCGAGTGTGGATGCCGAAGTACTCGTCGACCGCATGGCCGACGAAGGCTCCTGGTGCGACCACTAAATGGGCCTCACAGCGCCACTTCATAGGGCCGCGAGGCCGCTGGCTGGCGGTTCAAGCTCGGGCTTCCGAGCCCAAAGTGCCATGCAGCAGCCTCGTGGAGTGAGAAAAGCGAGGGAGCGTCCCAAAATCGTGGCGCTGATAGCCTGCCCGAGCCTTGCCGCCTTCGCTGCCCGCCGCTTTCGCGACAAATGCCCGTATCTGCCTGTAATTACTAAACACTTCTCTGGTATCTTGAGGCGCCAGCGAACATGCTCCACAAGTTCATGTTCTGCGCCAGAGCATCTAATTGGCACGCAGTGTTAAAGAAGATGGACAGAGTGGCGTGTATCTGACATTACGCATGCATGTCAAAGGAAGCGCCGGGTTGGCGGTTTCGACAACGCCAAGGAGCTTCAAAATGTCTATTGGAACGATCAAGAAACTTACAGACCGCGGATTCGGCTTTATTTCCACAGATAGCGGCGAGCTGTTTTTCCACATGTCCGCAGTTCAGGGTTGCACCTTCGAGGATCTTCGCGAGGGTCAGTCCGTTGAGTTCACCGAAGGCCAAGGAAACAAGGGCCCCCGTGCCGAAATGGTACGCGTCGCGGAATAATCTCGTCGGGTCGGGTTGGTCATGAGAGACGTGCCCTTCTGCACGGCTTTGGCTACCCGACCCACGTAGAGCAAACCTTCCGGCGAAGGCCGCTCCCTTCCCCTTCCCCTTCCCCTTTCCTTTCCTTCCCCTTCCCCACCTCCTTGGCACCCAAGGCCCTTCGTCTCAAGATTCCTCGAGGATAAAAGCGTTGTATTTTTTGACAGGTGTCAAAAATCACCATGGTGATCTTGGACACCTGTCCAAAAAATGCATATTCTATAGATATGTCCGTAATAACAAGGCACTTAGCATCACAGGTAGAAAAAGACCTCAAACGCAAAATGGTCTTCGTTGCGGGTCCACGGCAGGTGGGAAAGACCACCCTGGCCTGCAGCCTACCCCACGGCAAGGCGGGGTACCTGAACTGGGATGTCCCGGAGGACCGCCAGCGGATCATGGGTCGAGAGCTACCCACCTCACCCCTGTGGGTCTTTGATGAAATCCATAAATACCGTCTTTGGCGCAACACCCTCAAGGGATTGTATGACGCCAAGAAACCATCTCAACAGATCCTGGTGACAGGCAGCGCTCGTTTGGACCTTTACCGTCGAGGGGGGGACTCTCTGCAGGGGCGCTACCATCTGCTCCGTCTGCACCCGCTGAGTGTGGCTGAGCTGGGCATCCAAAAGGTAGAAGATCTGGCACAGCTGATCTCTCTTGGAGGATTTCCAGAGCCCTTTTTCGGTGGGGAGGAGGTGGAGGCGCGGCGCTGGTCTCGGGAGTATCGCAACCGACTCGTAAGAGAGGACGTGGTGGACCTCGAACAGATCCAGGACCTCAATACGTTGGAGCTGCTGATGATGCGGCTGCCCGATCTCGTTGGCTCGCCCCTGTCGATCAACGCTTTGAGGGAAGATCTACAGGTGAGCCACAAAACACTCTCCCGTTGGCTGCTCGCCCTAGAAAGGCTCTATGCACTCTTCCGCATCTCGCAGCGGAACTGCCTCAGCGCTTCGAAAACCTCGTGGCGTCACATCTGCTGAAGTGGGTTCATTTCAAACAAGACACCGAAGGCCGTGACGTCGAGCTACGCTATTTTCGCGACAGCAGCGGACGAGAGGTGGACTTTGTCGTTGTTGAGCGGGGCAAGGTGTTGATGGCTGTGGAGTGTAAAACCAGCGACTCGACTATCGATAAATCCCTGCGCTACTTCACCAAGCGTTTGGCACCACGCGAAGCCTGGCAGATCTCCGCCACGGGAAAGAAGGACTACCAAACCCCCGAAGGCATTCGCGTGGCCCCCGCCCTCGCCTTCCTCTCTCAGCTTACCTAATCC
>JAFCZD010000293.1 GCA_019314525.1 Deltaproteobacteria bacterium | reverse complement strand
TCGCCCTCATTGGCAGCTTCTCCAATGTTGTGGATTTTGGCGGGGGTGGGCTAACGAGCACGGGTTTTCTTGATGTCTTCGTCGCCCAACTTGGCCCTTAGTACGTGCAAACGAGGGCGGTCCAATCATTGCGTTTGTCGGCGCTGACGAAGGGCGCTGTCTCCTGGAGACGAGCATCTCAGCCTTGGGCGCAAAAGAGAGTTCCGTTAAGGTGAGCCATGCGTACAACCCTGGAGACGAGCATCGTCGCACAACTCGGCCCTTAGGAGGGCGCCCCACGCGCCATCCAGGCCTCGGATGACCGACGCAAACGAAAATCCCTAGCACCAGTCAAACCTGGGAGTGTGCATAGCTATAATCGCTTGTGCACCCGACAGGACTTTCGAGGGCCGACTTCTGCTCCGGTTCCGAACCGAGGGTTCGGAACCGGGCGTGTTAGGAGCACAGTTTTCTAAGAGGTGAGGGCTGAGTAGGGAAGGGGGAAGGTTGGGTAGGACGACGTGAACGTTAGCGCCCATAGTGTGCGTTTTTACTACAGGTCTTGCTCGCTCTTGGAGAGAGTTCCGCTAAGGTAAGCCATGCGCACAACCCTGGAGACGAGCATCAAAGCGCTGGCGTTGCATCCCACCATCGAGGCGTTGCTGCTCGAGGCGGGCTGTCACACCGTCGCCAACCTGGTCACTCTACCCATTCCAACGTTGATGGATTGCGGTCTCTCGTTCAAAGAGCTGGCGGAGATCGTCGAGCTGATCGATGCGGAAGTGGTGCCTTCAGGACGGAACGATTGACGCACTCCTGAGGGTGGAGCTGGATCAGTAGCGGTCCACGCAGGCCCCTGTGGTGCCATCGCAGGCGCCGCTGCTCGGCGGCACACATTGAGCGCAGTCCCAATACACTTCACAGCCGAGCTTGTCCCACTCCAGGGTGAGCTTCTTGAGCGTGTTTATGGCGTCGATATTGTGCTCGTTGACATAGGTTGAGCAACCGCAAGGAGCAAGCCCGTGCATTGGCACAGTGCACTGAACCACAGGCAAGGAGGGCGCGCAGCCCTTGGCCGCCCTGAGCGCCTTTTGGGTCGCTTCGCGCAAAAACTCACATTGGGCGAGGTCAGGTTTGCAAGTCCCGTCGTGACGCACAGAAGCGCCGTTGAGGTGGGCGATGCAGGCGTTGTCGTAGGTCTTGCCATCACAACCACAAACAGGCGCGTACTGCTTGGTGCAGCCGCTGGGCAGCCATTCACAGAAGCCGACATATGCGTCGAGTTCGCCGCAGTGCTTGTCCATGTTGCAGAATTGACCGTTGAGACACTCACCATTGGTGAAGCAGGCTTGCTGGGAGTCGCACTCACCTTCATAGGCCACGGAGACGCCAAGGCTGTGGGCTTCACACGCGTTGCTGTGGGTCTTCCCGTCGCAACCGCAGACGGGCGCGTACTCATCGTCGCAACCGGCGGGGTAAGGTGTGCACGTGCCCGGCTCGAACAAGATACCGCAAGAGGGCCCGAACTTGCAGAACATGCTGTCCGGGCAAGGCTCGTCGGGTAGGCAGAGCAGGGCGTTCGTTTCGCATTCGCCTTCGTGAGCCACGGAGACGCCGTGGCTCGCCGCGCTGCAGGCATTGCCGTAGGTCTGGTCATCGCAGCCACAGACAGGCGCATAGAGCAGGTCGCATGCGCTGGGGCGGGGTTGGCAGGCACCCCCGAAATCGCATTGCGAGAGCATGCAGTACGCGTCGGGCGGGCATTGGTCATTGCTCGAACAGAACCCTGGTTTTGGTCCGTCGAGGCGTGGTCCGTCGGGGCGTGGGTGGGCCTGGTCGACGATGCGGGGTGCATCCAGCAGTGGCGTGCTGCCGTCGTTGTCGCTTGGAATGGTTCGTGCTCCGCAGCCGGCGAGGGTTGTACATAGGCCGTAGAGCAGAATGGAACTCAGAATCAAACTCAGGGTCGAACGCTGCATCAGGTTGAACCTCCAAGGAAGAGGGTAGCAAATCGCAGGCCGTGGAGGGGTATCGTCTGCTTTTAGCGGGTTAGAGTGAATGGAGGGCAGCATGAACGACAGATTTGTCTGTCTTCCCCTCGGAAATCTGCGGGTTGGCCTCCTTTGGAGGTGTTTCACGGCGATGGGTTGCGTAGCCACCTCTGGCGAAGTTCTGCTGCTCCTAGCCCTGTGGGTGGCGAGGCGGTGCTCTCATTGATTCATTGCGCCAGTTGTTACCGCACAGCGCGCCCACCTCCTGGTCGGCAACACACTCGGTGTCAAAACATACGTAAGGTTTGATGCAGTCGGTGTCGCCCACGCCCGCGCAGGTGGTGAGACAGTTAGCGCTGTCGGCGCAGGCATAACCGCCGCAGCTGCCCTCTTCGCTGACGCAACGGCCTTCACCGTCACAGTGGCTCGAGATGGTCTTGCCATCGAGGCAGTTGGTTGTACCGCAGTCGGTTGTTGCGGCCGCGTAGAAACAGGCGCCCTCGCCATCACAGCCGCCGCACTCATTGCTTTCTACGAGGCACTCCGCGTCCGGATCATCGCCGCTGGTCGAGGACCGGAGCGGGCGCGTCCGCGGCGCCGTCCGCTCTGCCATCGTTCGGGAGGCAGCGCTTCTGCGCCAGTTGGTTGCGATAAGCGCAATTCAGCGACCACAGTGAAGCCAACCCTCGCCACGGGCTTGGGCGAGCGCACACGTATGCACTTCGATGGGTCGAACCTCCACGTCGTGACGAGCGACGCAGCAGGCAACCTCTCTTATATTTGTCACACGCCCACGCTCTGATGTTCCATCGACGTAGCGGAGGAGGCGAAGCGGAGCGGCTTTGGTTTGGAGGCGGTGATGGAGGCGCTTGCGGAAGCTTTGCTCTTTTACGAGGAAGACCCGCTGGATGTGGACCCGTTCGAGGGGCGAGGGCGGGTGCTTAGGCGCGAGCACGAGGCGGCGCAAGAGGAAGCACGTCGAGAGGCGGTGGAGGTGTATGGGAGGGGAGGGGCTGGGCCTTCTCGGTGAGGAGTGGGGTTAGCCGCGGAGGATGGCGAGCTGCCCTTCGTGTTGGATGCGCTGCATGGTCTCGAGCCGCTGCATCGAGGCGTCGGCGAGGCGCTTGGCTTCGGTGGACGCGTCTTGGGCGATATCCTCCATGCCTGAGGCCTTCTCTTGTCTGGCCTTGTGCACGGATTCTTGGGCTTCAAGGTCTTTGATTTGTGCTTCGAATTCCTTGGAGACAAGCTTGGGAGCCACCTCGCTTGTGGCCTTCATGCCCTTTGCCAAGCAGGCCTTGGGAGACCATCTGTCCGCTTTCGGGATCTCCTCGAGCATTTCACCGCCGGCATAACTCAACCCGATACTTCCGACGTCGACGGCCAGCTGAACCCAGGCCGAGGTCCGTGTCTTACTGGCGATCTCACGCAGCTTCTTGGTCACCTGGGCCATCTCTTGCAGCTTGTCGGCGCGAGCGGCTTGTTTGTCCTTTTTTGCTTCACCCATCTTCTGGGTGGCGCCTTGCATCTCTTGCACCACGGCGGCCTCGGCGAGGGTGGCGTTTTGACAGCACGCGGGTAGGGCTTGGGCATCGATACGCATGGTCTTGTCCTTTTCTACTGTGCCCCGAGGGAGGCGAGCTTGGTGCGATGGTTCAAACTGAGGGTCTCGATCACCGTCAGCGCGGCCCGGTGGGACGCATTTTTCAATGACTCGATGGCCTCCCTCTCCTTATCGGCTTCTTGCAATAATTGTTGCCTCTCATTTCGAAGATTTTGCAATTCTGCAGTGGCGTCGAGGGCGTCAGCTTCGCAGTTTGTCTTTCCATACTTACAGCCCGCTTCAGCCAGCATGAGGCCAAGCTGCACATATTTGTCGACCTGTTTCATCAGGGCACTCATGCCCGACTTTCCAGCGACGGCCACCCCCCCGGCCACGGCCCCCAAAACGCTTACGGCGAGGGTGGCCCACTCATTGGCCCCAGCGGCAGACATGATCATGGACGCTGCCATGGCGGCTGCCGCGACGAAGCCAAGGGTGCCCCCTGACGCCACAGCTGCGACGATGCCAACGACGTTGGCGATCTTGCTAAAGAAGTTGCCGATACTCCCCCAGAAGCCCGCAGATTTCTTGGCCTCCATACGTTTGTGAATTTGGTGCAGGCGCTCTTTGGTCTGCGACGCGAGCCGGTCGAAGTGGGCGTGGATCTTGTCCTTGGATTGGCTGACGGCGTCATCAGCCTCCTTGTTCTTATGCCACAGAGCGAGCAGCGCAGAGTCAGAGACAGCGTCCATGCTGAGGCTGAGGATCAGGTCGACCCCTGCTTGCATTTTGGTCATGGCGCTCTGCAGAGCGGGGCTGTTGTTAGGCCCCTGGCCTCTTTCGATAGCGGCGATGTCCGCGTCGTGCTTGGCGTTGGTGACGTGGTCTGGGCCAAAGGGTGATAGCGCGGACAGAAACGAAGGCGGGGCAGGTACCGAGGCTGGTGTTCCACTCATGGCCGCCGCGCCCGCGGAAGAGGTGGTGGGGGAGATCATCGTCGGGCTCCTTGCTGCAGATATGCAGCGGATATGAGTTGTGTGTGTTGGCTGGCCGTCGAGCTGCAGGCGGCGCGACGGGCGAGGTCTTCGGCGGTGCTCTCACCGATGAGGTCCACGGTGTCGAGACAGACGAGCGCGCTTTGATAGCGCCCACGGCGCTGCTCGAGGCTGGCGAGGGCACGCCAGGTTTCGACGTCGAGGGGATCAAAGCTCACCAAAAGTCGCAATAACTCGCCGGCGCGCCCTGCTTGGCCCGCTTGGCGCAGGCGCTCTGCCTCTATGCGCACCGCGGCGATCTCGGTGGGCTTGAGGTTCACGGCTTGGGCCAAGGTGATGCGTCCTTCGCGGATGCGTTTGTCCAAAGACCGGGCGAGCTTCGAGTTTTTGGCCTGGCGTTTCATGGTCGTCCCCTCGACGTCGTTGGGTTGAGGTCTAGGCGCGAGTGTTGGAGATGACGGCCTTCTGGCCCTCGTGGTCGGCCTGGTTGAAGTTGCTGACCAACGTCAACGTGCGTTGCTTGAGCTGCAGTGCTTGTTGGTTACGGATGTTGATCAGCTCTTTGGCTTGGTCGAGTTTCTGCATGGCGTTGTCGATTTCGACGATGTGGGCGTCGAGAGCGTCGATGGAGAACCTATCGCCGGAAATGAAGGACCCTCCCTCTGGGTCCCTTTCGAGCTTGCCATCATCGTTCATGGCTTGGCGGGCACAAATGGTGCCTTTGACAATCTCGAGGTAGGCATCGCCTGTGCCCGAATTTGCAAGGGAAAGCTGTGCTCGGAGTCCTGGGAATTCCGCGTCGATACGAGGGTTGTTGTCGAGAAAGTTAGCCATGTTCTTCGCAAGCTCTTTTCCGCTGGCAAGACCGTCTTTCCCCCCCTCGTTTCGGTGCACATGTGCTTTGAAGAGGGCGAGCATGGCCTTGCGGTCTGCGTAGGCTTGCCGTTTGTCGTTGAGCTCATTTATCTTTTCCAGGTTGCCGCCGATCATCTCGTTACACTCGAGAATCTGGCGGGCGAGCATCAGTGTTTTCGCGTCAGCCCCGGAGAGAGCTAGCTCCAAGAGCAATTCCTCGATGTTGTTGGTTCGGACAACGGGTACGTTTCCTGCGCCTTGGTCCTCGTTAGAATGACGCGCGAGGTAGAGCTTTGCTTTATCCATGTCGAGATTGGCTAGCGCTGTTGGCAAGGCATTCTTAATGGCACCTACATTAGGAGCGTTCACTTGGTTGGTGGGGGGGGCGATGACAAGGGCGTTGGGCATGATACTTGGGGCGATTTGACCGTTCATTGGAATTCTCCTTAGTTCGAAATCAGTTCAATCAATCGGTTGTACACATCAGTTCAATCAGAAATCTCTAAGCGCGGAGCAACGTCAGTCCGCGGCTGATGATGGTGTTGTGCTCGGGGCGGCTCAGCGTCTCGAGGCTCAGCCTGGGTGAGTCGGGCACGCTGGCGTAGTCGTCTTCGAGCATGGCGTCGAATTGCTTTTTTACTCGTTCGGGCAGTGCGTTGGCGAAGGTCGCCATGGACGCCAAGGCGTCGCGGTTCACACCCTGGGATGCCAGCAGCGCGTCTAGCTCGCGGTCGAGGCGGGCGTTTTCATCGGCGATGCGCCGTGACACCACGTCTGCATTTGCGGTCTTGTTGGATGCGGTGTTTGCTGCGGCCTTTTTCGTGGGGTGGTTCATGACGCTCTCCTCGTGTTGACGTAGGGGTTATCGGGTGCTGCGCGCAGAGGTTGCGTGTTTGAGACCGTTTTTTTCGAGGATTCGAAGATCGTTAGGGTTTTATGTGGTGTGTGAGTGTTCTGTGTCGACGCCTGGGTCCCCGCTTTCGCGGGGACGACGGGGTACGAATGGGTCCCCGCTTTCGCGGGGACGACGGGATACGAGTGGGTTGCCGCTTTTTCTCGGGGACGACGTGGATGTTTTCGCGGGGAACGACGGGGATGTTTTCGCGGGGAAGAGCGGGTGGACGACGGGGAGGTTTTCGCGGGGAAGCGCAGGTAGCGCTACCAGAGGTAGGGCATGGACGTTACGAGTCCCTCGAGGATCGTCGCCAACTCTAGGGCGGGGCGCAGGGAGATTGGAGGTTCACCGTTTACCACCTCCAGGTCGGCTGTGAAGTGCACGCGCTCCGCCTCGACCTCGTAGAGCACGCCACCGCTCTCATCGCGCACCAGGCGGTGTTCTTTGCCGCCGAGCTTTGCGTGCATCACAAAGCTGCCGTCATCTTCCCGCTCAATGAAGAGCGCGCCGTCGCTCTCTTCGGCGTAGAGCGCTTTGTCGAGGCAGAGCCGGGGCTTGTCGCGGTAGGGCTCGCCAGCGGTGGGGCAGAAGGTGGTGCAGTTGCCGCACTCGTTGCATGCGTCGGCGATGTTGATGATCTGCCGCGCCTGCGTCACCTCGAAGTGTTCAGCTGCACCCTCACCGTCTTCACCCGCCAACTCCACGCGCCTCAATGACACGCCATACGAGAGGTTCGCCATGTTGGGGCAGACGGTGACGCAGAGATCGCACATCTCGTCGCAGAGCAGACAGCGCGCGGCCTCCTTGCGTGCGTCGGCCTCGTCGAGGCCCGCCTCCACTGGCTCGAAG
>JAFCZD010000948.1 GCA_019314525.1 Deltaproteobacteria bacterium | reverse complement strand
AGCAAGGCCTGAGCAAGCGTTTTATGCCCCAACCACTGCAAATTATCAGTGCGGCTTACGCGCGCCCCAGGGGCATCGCAAAGTCAGCAGTTGGTTCCCCATGGCACGGTGATCGCAAGTTCAGTTGCCGCATCATAAGACCTTGATTTACCGCGATGTATCGAAACCAATTGACGCGCCACGTTAGATTTGATCTGCAGTCCCTTTTGTGGGGTGCAGATGGACACAAATCCTGGTCTCCTTGGAGCGGTGGCGATTCACACTTGGAAGGGATTTTTCACAAAGCTGCGAGATCCCCGTCGTCGTCGTGGAAAGCGCCATCGCATGGTCGACGTGGTCTTGCTGTCGCTGCTTGCGATGTTGTGCGGGTGTGATGATGCGGACGACATTGCAATGTGGGCTGATGCTCGCGCTCCCCTGCTGGAACGGTGGTTTTGCTGGAAGCACGGACCGCCATCACAGGACACCATCCTTCGAGTATTTGCTCGGGTTAAACCAAAAAGCTTTGCCAGGATGGTCACGAGTTGGGTGGAGTCTCTACGCCTTGTTCCTAAGACTGGGCAAATTGCCATAGACGGAAAGGCACTTCGCGGGAGCCTGAAGGGTGAGGCAGGCAGAGGTACAAAGGGAATGGTCTTCCTCGTCAACGCTTGGATGGGCCGAGCAGGTGTTCTGCTGGGCCAGCTCAAGACCCGTGAGAAATCGAACGAGATCACCGCAATCCCAGATCTGATCGCCTCACTCGACATCTCAGGATGCACGGTCTCGATCGATGCAGCAGGGTGCCACAAGCATATAGTTTCGGAGATTATATCGGGTGGTGGAGCCTATCTGATCGCGTTGAAGGATAATCAACCCACGTTACGTAAGGACGTCGAGCTACTCTTTGATGATGCCTTCGATTCTCGGACACGCGCGTTGGATGAACCGGCACGAACCGAGTTCACGCAAGTCAGCGATGTAGATGCCGGCCACGGTCGAGTCGAAGAGCGTAAAGCCTACCTTTGTCGCGATCTCCGATATCTAACGACGTCGGGGGATTGGTTGGGCTTGAACGGGGTCGGTCTTATCGAAACGCAAACGACGAATGAGCGTACGGGCGAGGTTTCCCAAGAACAGCGTTACTATATTCTGAGTAATCCCTCCCTGACCGCCGAAGATCTTCTCCTGCAAACTCGTGAACATTGGTCCGTGGAAAGCATGCACTGGATTATGGATGTTGTGTTTGGTGAAGACTCCTGTCGTATATTAAACCGCCAAGCCGCAGAGAACTTCAGCCTGCTGCGCAAGACCGCTCTTGGACTTTTGAAGGCTGCGCCTCCGCCGCGCAATTACACTCGAATGACTTACAGGAAGCGGCGCAAGTGGTGTGACTGGGATCCGGACTACCTACTCAACGTGTTGATTGGAACACCTCGACCCGACGCTCGAGGTGAGAGCTTCTCCCGAGACTGATATTGCGTGCGCCTCGGTGTGGACTACTTTAGTAACGATTCAAGCAGTTTTGGAAGAAATGACTGAACCTGCCGAGATCCGGGTAGCTACTTGATCCGCCGAAAGCGAGTAAGCATCCGTGCCAGGTGGTCACAAAGTTCTCGCCCATCGGCATGAGCGACAGCGCCAACGACCCAAAATTGTAGGCCCACATCGAATATGGCCGCGACTTCGTTGACCGAACCACGGGCAATGAGAAAAAACCGACGTTGGTCTCTTGGGGAACCTTTGCCGTGGTGAGTCGCCCTGGGGGTGTAATCCCCCTGGGCGACTCACCGCGCAAAGCGCAGTCCCAAAGAACGCCAGCGTTATTTCCGTATCGCCTGTGGTTCAGTGCTGGAAGTGGATGCTATCCTGGACGTGGCTCATCAATGGGGAGTGACCGATGCCGGTGTCCATAGCACGGGGCGGGATCTCTGTGACCATCTCTCTGCCATGTTGTACCTTTTCCGATGATCCGAGTACGACCAATAACCGATATGACCGAGGGCCGAGTACCGATTGCCGTCTGACCGAAGGCCGAGTACCGAAAACCCAAATCCGACTACCGTTTGACCGAGACGCCGAAAACCGAAAACCGAAAAAAGACTTTGCGATGACCGTGGGGTGGGGGATTGCCACCATGTTCAAGGATTACCATGCCCAGAAATGTGCAACATCATCTCCTGCCTTCGCTCGCTATCACTCCCAGCGA
>JAFCZD010000947.1 GCA_019314525.1 Deltaproteobacteria bacterium | reverse complement strand
GCTCAAATTAATCGGCCATCTCCTCAAGGCAAAAGTGGTGTTGCCCGATGGCGTGGTGGTGAGCACGGATGAAGGTGTCCCCCAAGGAGGGCCGCTGTCGCCGTTGCTCAGCAACATCGTTCTCGACGAGCTCGATTGGGAGCTCGAAGAGCGTGGGCATCGCTTCGTTCGCTATGCTGATGACTGCAATGTCTACGTGCGCAGCGAACGGGCGGGGCAGCGGGTCAAGGCGAGCTTGTGCCGGTTTATCGAAAGGCGTCTTCGTCTGAAGGTGAACGAGGCAAAGAGCGCTGTAGCCCGGCCCGAAGAGCGGCATTTTGTGGGCTTCTGCCTGCGCTGGGACCCTCTGAATGAGGTGACCGATGTGCTGCTATCGAAACGTTCGAAGGAGCGTATCGACAAACGAATCTGCGAGCTGACACCGAGGAACTGGGGCGGGTCTCTCCGCAATTGCATCGCCCGGGTAAATCGGTACCTGCTCGGATGGTTTGGTTTCTTCGGAAACTGCACCGGAACAAGGGCGAAAAGCGCCTTCGGCAATCTTGACTCACATATTCGCAGGCGACTGCGAGCGATCAAGCTTGCACAGTGGAAGCGGAAACGCACAAGGGCAAAACACCTGATCCAACTGGGTATTCGATCTAAAACCGCTTGGCGATGCGTCTATGATGGGCGCAAGTCCATTTGGGCGCTGAGCCGTACTCCCGCAGTGAATCGAGGACTCCGCAACGCGTTCTTCGCCGAACGGGGGCTCATGTCGCTAAAGGAGCGCTGGTGGCAGAAGAATCATCCAGTAATCGTCGTCCCAAGTCAGCTCGTGCTGAGCCTGGGATAGAGGATGGTCTCGTAAGAGGCTGACGCTGGGGAGTAATAACCTGGCGTCCCGAAGAGCCGTATGTGAACAGCACTTGTACGGTTCTGTGAGAGCTGGGGGTGGGTAACCGCCCCCGGCTACTCGAGGTGCGATGGGCATGGATATCGAGTAGGAGGTGCGACATGTGACGTCTAGTCCTCTGGGAGCCCTGACGGAGGGAATCCCACACCGATGAAGCAAGGGCGCTGTCCCGGAATACCGGGACTGGACTGTACGAAAATCGGCGGTTCGCCCGCGAGGGGGTGTCTGGTGGAAGCAGTAGGTGCAAGGTGGTCTCGAATGAAAGTGAAGCGCCTGAAAGCATTCCGGGAGGGTGAGCTGGTCCCTAGCAGCGACGCCCAGTATCCGTTGCATCCCGGTATGTACTGGCGACGAGATTGCTTAGAAGCTCGATATTCTTACCCCAGGCTCTCTGCTGGGTTCCGCCCAAGATGCGCGGTAGGCCCAAGGACGAAAGGACAAGGGAGACGATGACCCAGCAGAGGAACGAGGGACTGGCAGTACCAGCAGGCCGTCGAAAGGCGGTCCAAACCCTGGGAGTCGAGTGCCCAGGGGGAGGGAAACGGTCCCCGGATTCTCAAGAGGCGCAGCAACTGAAACTGCCTCTGGCAACAGCCGAAGACCCCATGAAGGGGGCCGACGACGGTTTGGTTTCTCAGCGAAGAGAGACGAGGTCGCACGTGGTGCCGAAGGCCCGAGGCAGAAATCAGGAAAGCATGTCAGCGACGATGGAAAAGGTAGTGGAAGCCTTGAGAGAGGCGTTTTCACACGTAGCGCGTAATAAAGGGGCGCCTGGCCCTGATGGTACGAATATTGAGGAGGTACGTAAACACCTCGATAGAATCGTGTCATCGCTAGGCCGCACATTGCTTGAGGGGAGCTATCGTCCGGGTCACATCCGACGCGTGTGGATTCCCAAGAGCGGCGGTCTCAGAGGTCTAGGTATCCCCGATGTGGTGGACAGGATGGTTCAGGAAGCCGTACGGATGGTGCTCGAGCCGTTGTATGAGCCGACGTTCCACCCCAGAAGCCATGGTTTCCGTCCGAAACGGAGCTGCCAAACGGCAATCGCCCAGGCCCGACAAGAGGTGGACGATGGGTATACGTGGGTGGTGGACCTCGATTTGGAGAAGTTCTTCGACCGAGTTCATCATCAAAGGCTTTTGGCACGGCTCTCACAGCGTGTTGAAGACCGGCGTGTGCTCAAATTAATCGGCCATCTCCTCAAGGCAAAAGTGGTGTTGCCCGATGGCGTGGTGGTGAGCACGGATGAAGGTGTCCCCCAAGGAGGGCCGCTGTCGCCGTTGCTCAGCAA
>JAFCZD010000292.1 GCA_019314525.1 Deltaproteobacteria bacterium | reverse complement strand
CTGGTGATTGGCCCGCAGGCTAGTCGGCAGTTGGGCGAGCACTGATGGATTTTCCCCACTACTACCAGACCGAGCTCGCCTATTACCGTGGTCTGGCGCGCGAGTACGCGCAGAAGTTCACAGAGATCGGCCATATCATCGGTGAGGGAACAAGCAGCGGCCCGGCTGAGCGCCTCCTCCAAGGAGCAGCGCTGCTCACAGGGCGCCTCCGCTTTCGCGTGGTAGACGACAACCCAGAACTGATCCAGGCGCTCTACCAGCGCATGTGGCCCCAGCACCTTCAGCCTGTGCCCGCCACAACCATGGTACGTCTCTCTCCCCGTGGCGGCCTCTCAACCTCCTGCTATACGGTGAAGGGTAACCTTCCAATCAAGGCCCGCGCCCTGCCTGGCTCCCTTGGCATCGAGCCACGCTTTCGCACATGTGGGCCGGTGAAGGTGCTGCCCCTAGAGTTGGTGGACGCCAAGCTGGACCGCGCACACCCCGCCGATCTGCAGCTCTGCTTGCGCTTCGAAGCCACAGGCGGCGCCTCTGTGAGCGCAGCAGGCCTCACGAAGATACCACTCCACTTCCTTGGAGACGACGCCACCCGCTTTGGGCTCTACTATTGGCTCACCCAACAAGCCCAGGCGATATCCGTGCGAAATGAGCGTGGCAAAACCCTCTTGCGTCTCTCCCCTGGTGAGCTACGCCCCATCGGCCATGATGATGAGAGCGCGCTCTTGCCTTTCATGCACGCTCCTCTGCCCGGATGGCGCCTCCTCCATGAGTACTTTGTGCTCCCAGATAAATTCCTTGGCGTCGAGGTTTTCGGGCTAGAGCAGCTGCCCAATACTCCAGGCAATAAGCTCGAACTCGTCTTTCACCTGGGAAGGCCGAGAAACGACCGCTTGCGGGTAGACGCCGAAAACTTCGCCTTGGGCTGCACCGCGGCCGTGAACCTCGCTCCCGAAGAAACGGTCGAAATCCCGCTGGCAAAAGAAACGACAGCTGTCCAGGTCAATCCCCCGGAGCTGAAAGAGATCTTCTCCGTCGAGCAGGTGGGTTGCCGCAATCAGAACACAGGTGATTGGATTGAGTTTCAGCCCTTCTTCGCCCCTGGCAGGTTACGCCTGCTTGATACGCGCCCCTGCTTTCAACTCTTACAGTTGGCCGACGGAGTCGAGCGCAATCGCACCTATGTGTATCTGACAGATACCCATGGTGCGCCCTACGCGCCCCCGAGCGAGCAGCTCAAGGTTTGGCTGATTTGCACCGACGGGGTGCTCGCGGCGCGCTTGCCCGCAGGCTCTGTGAGTGAGAACACCGCGAGCACGCCTGATAACGTGAGCGTTGACAACCCAACGCCCGTGCTGCCGCCAGCGCCGCTCTCTGGCGAGCGCGACCGGGGGTGGCGACAACTGGCGCTCTATTGCATGCACCCACGGGATTTGGCCACAGCCAACGGTCTCAACAGGTTGATCGAGAGCGCGGCGCTGGAACGCACAGGGGAGCCCCCACGCGTGGTCTCGGCGCGTGCCACCATGACCACGACGCTCTATCAGCGCACTGTGGTGCCTGTGCGGGTGGTGACCATCGACATGGACGACTCGAAGATGCAAGGCCCCGGCGAGCTGGCGGTGTTCGCTGGGGTGCTCAATAAGATATTCACGCGCACCTTCGACAGCGCGGTGTTCAATCAAGTGGTGGTGCGAGGGCGAACTCACGAGGTGACGTTGTCTTTTGCGCCTCATTGATGGCGAGAAGTTTGGAGACGCTGATGGCAGCAGACTCTTGCGGATATGACGGCCCGCCCTCGGTGGGCTTAGGAGTGACATTGGTGGTGCACTCGGTGCCCGCGGTGGGCGTGCCTCCGGTGAGGAAGATGCGAGGGGGGGGTGGCGCTTGGGGCGCAGCCCCGCTGCTCGACGCCGAGGGCAACGAGCTTGCCGCTGCGGAGGGCGCGGAGGGTGCGGAGGGCGCGGAGGAGAAGCCAGAGAAGAACTGGGTGGACCTCGAGATGCTCGATGCCGAAGGCAAGGGCATTGTGGCCACCTATGAAGTCTTCGACAAGAACTCAGGTGCGATGATCGCCACGGGCAAGCTCGACGCTGAGGGCAAGGGGCACACAGAGCTTCCAGAAGACAAAACCTCCCTTGAAGCACGGTTCAAGCTTGGAACACCCTATGAGCCCAAGCGTGTACCACAGAAGATCGCAGCCACCTTCGACGACAAGGCCGAGATGAAAGCCAAAGCCGAGCAACTAGCCCAGCTCACTGAGCTGAAGTTAGCCTAAAGCGAGAGAGACCATGGGAGCCGAAGACCTCGTAAAATATAGCGCCAAGACGACAAAATACGGCGCAAAAATGGGCAAACAAGCCTATGAAGAGAGCCAAGAGGAGCCTGTCGAGCAGGCAGAAGAAGAGGTCCTCTACAAGCAGACCAGTCGCGGCCGACGACGCGTCAAACCTCAGCGCCCGAAACAGGACAGCGCCGCTGAGCGCACGATCAAGACGGTAATCCTCGGCGACTTCTATGAAGACCCCACGCTCTTCGGTCTCGCGTGTCGTGCGGGCGTGTCCATGCTCCCCGTGGTGGATCAAATCGCGGATGTGCAAGATATCGCCGCTTGGGTCTGTTTGGCCCGAAAACACGGCATGGGACACCCTGATGTGATGTTCAACGGGCTCTTCACGGGCATCGGCTGCATCCCCACAGTTGGAAGTTTCACCAAGGGCATCTACAAGACGCTCTGGACGCCAGGCGCGGCCAAAGGTGTGGCAGACCTGCTCAAACGGCTGCACTATCTGGGTCTTGGTGAAGGTGGCGTCAGGATCTTGCGTACCATGGCCGCGAACACCGTGGCCTATGGGGATCAGGCGGCGGGCTTGGTGAAAGGAACGCTCAACAAGCTCAAACAGATGATCCTCGACCTCAAGGAGTTTGTGCCCAAGAGCATGATCGCGACGCTGGACGACTGGCACCGCTCGGTACAGGAACTGGTGGACAACGTCGACAGGATGTTTCACGAGGCGGCGACCGAGACGAAGAAGAAGCTCGACGATATGCTGGCGCGCTTCGACAAAGATAACGTCGAACTCGACAAGCTACAGAAGACCGATGGCGCCTCCAAGAGCACCTTGAAGAAGGTGCGCGAGGCTGAACCCCCACCGGCGGGGCATGGGTTGGAGGTTCCCGAAACCAAGGGCCGTGGAATGAGCACAGCAGAGCGTGCAGCGGCCCGCGCGAAAGTGAGTAAGGCAGAGATCAAGGTCACCCGCAACGTCGACCGCGGAACAATGATTGAGTATGAAATGGTGGGCGAGAACGGGGAAGTACTTGGTCGGGCGAAAACCGTGGTAGGCAAACGCCCGAAAGGCGGCATTGTGGGACCGGATACTGGACCGTTTGATCTGCCAGAAGGTGGGAAAGTCGGTAAGATTTCGATCTTCATGGAGGATGGCGCGAAGGGCGGCGGCGGTGCAACACGCTTCATGGGGGAGTTTCAGGAAAAGGGAGTCTTCAAGGATGTGGACTTCATCTATGAGCACGTAGTCCAGGACAACGCTGCCATATTCGATAACATGGTGAACGCCAAACGGGCAGCCAAGCCGGGGATGGCGATGAACGATGCTGTCATGGAGGTGGCAGACGAGTACCCCACCGGCAAGCTCTGGAAACGTGCTGGCTACAAGGTTGATGAGGTTCATTATACCCCTGGCGGCGAGCCAGAACTGAGGATCCTTCCACCCTCGAAACACACCGCTGATGTTGCAGAAAATGTTGTGGGAGCGAAGCCCTTCACCCCCTCTCAGCTCAAGGAGGGCACCGACGGGCTTGATGGTGTGACCTATGCGGAGCTAAAGAAACAAGGGGCGAACCTCAAAGCGCCCACCAAAGTCAGCAAGGAGATCCCTAGCGCCGCCGATCTCAAGGCAGGCCAAAAACTAGACGCGGCCTCCCCCGACGTCAAATACCACCCTGCCACCCGCACCAAGAAGATGGGAGACGGTGACGCCATCGTCGACGGCCCCAAGGGTGCGAGCCGTGCCAACTGCGATGACATGTCCACCACGGGACACCCCGTAGACGTCGTCTCCGGCGCGTTACTTACCGAAGCTATCGACATCGAGCTACCTGGGCCCCTGCCCTTTTCGCTCAAGCGCACCTACATCACCCTCACGGCCCACGTCGCCGGCCCCCTAGGGCACGGATGGAGCCACAGCCTCGACTCGCTGCTCTGGGAAGATGAATACGCGACCATTGTACAGTGGATCGACGGTCGCTATTTGTATTTCGACCTGCTGCAAGAGGGCGAGAGCAGCACCAACCGTGGCGCCAAGCTCGAACTCACACGCCACATCGACTACTACACGATCAAAGACGCTCGCGGGTTGACCTACGCCTACGCTGACGTCGAGGGCAACATGATGCTCCTTGGCATCGTGGACGAAAACGACAACCGCATCCAGCTCGACTATGACGACGGCTTGTTGCTCGCCCGCGTCATCGACAGCACGGGTCGCGTGCTGCTCTTCGAACACGACCTGCAGGGCCAACTCGAGTCCATCGCCATCATCCCACGCGGCCAGGCAGACGAAAAAACGGAGAGCCCCGCTCAGGAGCCAACGCTGCTCGTTGGCTATCAATACACACAGGGCGACCTGGTAGCGGTAGTAGACGCCACGGGTAACGCCACCAAATACCGCTACACCAAGCATATGCTCGTCTCTGAGACGAACCGCGTAGGACACACCTTCTACTTCGAGTTCGACGTCTTGGGGTCTGCAGGCCGCTGCATCAAGACCTGGGGTGATGACGATGCCCTCTATCGCGAACTCGAGTATGACAAGATCGCGGGCATCACGCGGGTGAAGGACACCCGTGGCGAGATAACGACCTACCACCACAGTGCCGTGGGTCTCGTCGCCAAAGAGGTCAACCCCCTTGGCAATGAGACACGCTACGAATACGACGAAGACGGCATGCTGCTGCTGCGTGAAGACGCCCTGGGCCATATCACCCGCTACCACTATGATGGGGCGGGACGCTTGGGCATCATCACCAACGCTGCCGGACACACTCGCAAGCTCTATTATGACGACGCGTGGCGGCTCACGGAGTTGGTGGACGAGGCAGGAAATACCTGGTCACGCCAATATGACGCCCGCGGCAATATCATCGCCACTACCGCACCCGATGGCGCCACGTGGCGCTTCCAGGTCGATCGGCGTGGCCTTCCTGTGGTTACCACCGATCCCATGGGCAGTGCTGAAAAGTATGAGTGGGATGCTCGCGGGAACCTCGTCTGCCAAGTGGATGCCATGGGGGCTGAGACTCGCCTCGTCTATGACGCGTTTGATCGCATGGTGGAGCGAATCGATGCCCAAGGCGGCGTGACCAGGCTCAGCTATGATCAGCTCAACCACTTGGTGGCGCGACAAGACAGTGCCGGCCGGGTTTCGCGTTTCGGCTATGACGGTGAGCACAACCTGGTGATGGCCCAATGGCCGGACGGAAAGAAGCAACACTTCGGCTATGGGCCAATCAACACCTTGGCCTGGCAGAAAAAGCCCGGTGGGGGGCGGATTCGCTATCGTTACGATAAGGAACTCGAGTTGGTTGGCGTGAAAGACCCAGCCGGCAACATGTGGAGTTTTGAACTCGATGCCTGTGGGCGAGTGGTTGGAGAAACCAGCATTGACGGTCGCTCCCTCTCCTACGAGCTAGATGCCGTGGGACAGATGGTGGCGATGGTTGATGCCCGTGGCAACCGAACCGCGATTGAACGAGATGCCTTGGGCCGGCCCGCCGGGCGCACTTATGCCGATGGCTCAAGCGAACGCTTCGAATATGACACCCTCGGGCGCTTGACCCTGGCACAAAACCCGAGCGCCACGGTGAAGTTCCGCTACGATGAGGCAGGCAATGTGGTGGAAGAGGAGCTTGGGGGGCAGGTTACGAGTCATCACTACGATTCATCGGGGCATCGGCTCAAGCGATCCTCCGCGCTGGGACACACTTTCGATTTTCAATACGATGCGGCCGGGCGCCTCGCAGGAGTTCACGAGGGAACCACGACCTTGGCCAAAATGAACTATGACGCCCTTGGGCGCGAAGTCCTTCGGCATCTCCCCGGAGGGGTTGTCACCGAAAAGACCTATCTTCGCACCGGAGAGCCAAGGCTCTCCCAGACAAAAAGAGACGGCCAGGTTCTGTCTGGTCGCGGTTATTCCTACGATGCGGCGGGGCGTACCACACGCATCGACGATGATATGTTTGGTGCGGTGTCTTTTGAGCATGATGTTGACGGATGGCTCAAAGCTGCGATGTATCCAGAGCAGCAGACAGAGCAATTCTTGCTTGATAAGGCTGGCAATCCCCCAGCCGCTCCACAGCTTTCGACGGAGGGTAACCGCACGGTGAAGCTCGAGGATTGGACGCTGCTGTGGGACGCAGATGGCAACCTCCTGGAAAAACGAGGCAAGGAGCTTCACTACACTTTCGAATACGATGGGGCTGGGCGCTTGTCACAAGTAGTGCGCGACGTGAGGGTGGCGGCAAGCAAACACACCAATCGCCGAGAGGTCGACCCCGCGCAACGTGCCTTGACCAGCTTTGCGTATGATGCCCTTGGGCGTCGGGTGCGAAAGGTGGAGAGACACCGCGATGGTGCTCGGGACACGAGTTTTCTTTGGGACGGTGACCGAGTCCTTGGGGAGCGGTGGATCGACGGAAAGGCGGGAAAAGTCGAGGGCAGCGTTGAGTATCTATTTGCGCGTCGCTTCGAGCCCCTGGCTGTGGTGGCAGACAGTACCTCATGGTTTTTTGAGTGCGATGTCCGTGACGCGCCACGGGCAGCTTTCGATTCTGCTGGACAGTTGGTCTGGAGCGCTGACTTCGACCCTTATGGGCAACGCATGGATCTCACGGGTCCAGATGCTGTGCCATGGCGAATGGCAGGCCAGTACGCTGACAGCGCCACCGGGCTCTATTACAACCGGTTCCGTTATTACGACGCGGACTTGCGTCTCTACACCCAGAGCGATCCATCGGGGATTTTCGGCGGGCTCTCGCCACATGCCTACGTGCCAGACCCCCTCGCTTTTGTCGATCCTTATGGTCTGAAC
>JAFCZD010000946.1 GCA_019314525.1 Deltaproteobacteria bacterium | reverse complement strand
CAGTGGCCGTTTATGCTGTGTGGGATCGATTTGGTGCCAACCGAACGGAGACCGTGGCTCTGCTTGGTGAGGGGATTCAACTCGGTGCCTACACATTTGAGCGCTACCTTTCCCAAAAGAGTGAGCACTCCATCGAACGGGTGCTCCTGCTTGGTATGACCGGAGACGAGCAGGGACTGGCCTTTGCCAATGCTGCCGCACAAGGGGTTTGTCTCGCCAGAGATTTGGTCAACGAACCCCCGGATGTATGCACTCCAACCTACATGGCCGACATCGCCAGCGAGTTGGCCAAAGAGTATGGATTCGAAGTCAAGATCCTCGGCCCCGACGGCATCGCAGACGAGAAGATGAATCTTTTCGCTGCTGTCTCGCGGGGCTCCGAGGTTGAAGCACGCTTCATTCATCTCACGTATCGAGGCTCTGGGAAGATCGTACGGCGCTTGGCGTATGTAGGCAAAGGCGTGACCTTCGACACCGGTGGATACAATCTCAAACCCACCGCCTCCATCCTCAACATGCATTGCGACATGGCCGGTGGCGCCGCGGTTCTCGGCGCCGCGAAATCCATCGGTGAACTCAAGCCAGCAGGTGTAGAGGTGCACTTCATCGTGCCCTCGGCCGCCAACATGGTGAGTGCTGGAGCCTACACGGTCAACGAGGTCATCCGTGGCCGCGGTGGCAAAACCGTGGAGATCAACAACACCGACGCAGAGGGGCGCCTTCTGCTCGCCGACGCAATCTCCTACGCCACAGAACTCGACGTTGACGAGATCATCGACCTAGCGACTCTAACAGGCGCCTGCGTGGTGGCATTGGGCGAGCACACCACCGCCCTTTTTTGCAACGACGAGAAGGTGGCGAAGGGCATCCTAGCGTCGGCTCTGGCCGCCGGCGAGCGCTTCTGGCGACTGCCACTGGACGAAAAACTCCACGACAAACTCAAATCATCGGTGGCCGACATGAAAAACACTGGCGACCGCTGGGGAGGGGCCATCACCGCCGCGCTCTTTCTCAAGGAATGGGTCGGAGATAAGAAATGGGCCCATCTCGACATCGCTGGGCCAGCATTCCTGGACAAAGACACCCCACTTGGACCCAAAGGCGGGACCGGAGTCGGTGTTTCCGCCCTCGCGCTTCACGCCCTCCGTTCAGGCAAAGGCAATTAGGTCGCGTGAGTGCTCATCCCTTGTTGCTCGCAGTTGCGGCCGGCATGATCCTAGTCGCATGCCCGTCCTCCCGCAGTGGATCCTCACCAGAAGCTGACTCCGAAGTGGCTCGTGAAGCGCTAAAGTGCGAAACGCTCGCGGCGGAGGGTTGCGAGGCGCAGCCGCATTGCGTCTTGATTCGTGGGTCGCGCTATGACGTCGCGCTCCAATGTCACGAACCCTTGATGGTCTTGGGTTGCGGTCCGCGCTCTGAGTGCGTCGAGCGGGAGACTTCAGCGCTCGACATGGTTGGCAACTGCTGGATTTTTGACGTTGGGTGCGCCACGGACGGATATGATGAGGTCATGTCGGAAATGGAGCCAAGCGCCTGTTCGGCGCTGATGCTCGGGTGGCCCCCATGCCTCATCGAACCTGACGTGTCTCAGGCAGATGCTGACGTGGACTGAGGCCGATAGGGTCTACTCGCAGATGTAGTCGCGGGGGACGCATTGCTTAGGGTAGTACCAGAGATCTGGATCGTCCCAGAGGCGAGCGCAGCGGTGGCCGTCTGGGCAAGCGGTGTCGGTGGTGCACGCAACGCCGCAGGCGGCGCCTCCAGAGTAACCTAGGCAGAAGTTCCCACCAGCGCCACAATCAGCGTCTGATGAGCAAGGCGTGCAAGCGATGCCTTCGCTGGCATGCGGGTTGAGCTTCGGGTCGTTATCGATCCCGTGCACCCCGTAGTGGACGCTCTTATATCGTTGTGTGTTGAGTCCTCGGAGGATCGCAGCCCAGCTCAGCGGAAAATGCTTGCCGTCGTTGCTCGTGAAGGTCAGCCAATAGAGAAACTCGTGGATGAGCTGATAACCCACGGCGAAGGGCGTGGTGTTGACGGTGGTGACAATGTCGACGAAGCTGGGATCCACGTACAGGGTGCCGGTGAAAGTCGATGTATAGAAGCTGTAGTAGTCGTTGGGGCTGTTTCCGTAGAAGTCGTTCTCGCGTGAATTGATTCTGTTGGGGGTGTATATCCCGCCCCCATCTCT
>JAFCZD010000291.1 GCA_019314525.1 Deltaproteobacteria bacterium | reverse complement strand
CCTGCTCAAGCCCATTGACATGGACACCCTCAAGAGCGCAGTAGGGCGTGCCATCAAGCTCCACCGCCTCGCCAAACTCAAGCAGCAAGCTTTGGACGTCATTGGTGCCCAGAGCGCCCAGGTCAGCGACCGCACCGGCCTTGAGGTAACCTTCCAGAAGGGCCTTGAGGCGCTCTGGATGGCCTATCAACCCATCGTCCGCACATCGACGAAGGAGATCTTCGCCTATGAGGCGCTGCTGCGCACCAAGGAGACGACGATCCCCCACCCTGGGGCATTCCTCGACATCGCTGAGCGCCTTGAGCGCCTCCCGGATCTGGGTCGAGCCGTTCGTGCCAGCGTGGCTCAAGATCTCTTGAGCGCACCCGAGAATCTCACGATCTTCGTCAACCTCCACCCCCTCGACCTGCAAGACGATGATCTCATAGTGGACGGCTCAGCCCTCGTCTCCTTCGCTCCGCGGGTGGTCTTCGAGATCACCGAACGGGCCTCCCTGGCACATGACCGGCACGTGAGCGAGCGTATCAAGCAGATCAAAGGACGTGGCTTTCGCATCGCGGTCGACGACCTGGGTGCTGGCTACTCAGGCTTGAGTTCCCTCGCGTCTCTCAGCCCCGAGGTCGCCAAGATCGATATGTCCCTCATCCGAGATATCGACACCAACCCCACCAAGCGTGCCCTCGTACGCTCCCTCGTGGAAACCTGCCAAGAGCTGGATATGGTGGTGGTCTCCGAAGGTATCGAGACTCCAGAAGAACGCGACACCCTGATTTCCATCGGCGCTGACCTGATGCAGGGGTATTATTTCGCCAAGCCCTCCCCGCCCTTCTGCGACGTGAAGTGGTAAGCTCAAGCGGCTAGCGCCGAAAGATAGGCGGGCGGTTTAGGCGCGCGGAAGCCCGAGCGAGATCGTCGCTCCCGCTCCTGGGCTGCCCGAGACGTGAATCGAGCCAAAGACCTCCTGCGGCGTGCGGTAGAGGTTCGCGAGAGTGTCCATATCGGTGTCCATCCAGAGCACCTCGCCGTCGAGCACCTCAGAGCTCCCCTCCTCGAGCATATGCAACAAGTCTTCATCATAGCTGGTGCCGGGCCAGTGGATATCTACCGTCGTCTTCTCCTCGAGCTCCTCCATGTTGATCGTGATCGACGAGCTACGGGGCACTCGCATGCAAGCCTCCCGCAACAACATCGCGAAATGCTCCTGTGCTGCACCTGGAGGCACCATCACAGGGAGGGGCGCCTCGGGTACATTGCAGATGAACTTCAGCTCTTTTTCCTTGGCCACCAGCGCCAGGCGATTCATCGCACCATAGATCACATCAACAAAATTGACGGGCATCACCTGCCGTGAACCGCTGTCCAGGCCGATCACCGCCCGGAGCTTCGCTGTCATCTTCTCGATGTCTCGCGCTTCCTTCTGGATAATCGACACCAAGGTACGGGTGCCCTCTTCCCGCGAGCGCTCCTCGATCATGCCCGTGTAGTTGACGATCGCCATGAGCTTGTCGCGAATATGACTCGCGGCGTATTGCACCACCGACGCCCTCACATCCTTCATCTTGATCGGCAAGCTCAGATCCTGAAAGAGCGCGATATAGCCGTTGATGTCCCCTTGGCCATCCACCCCCTCGGCAAGGATCGGAGAGACTTTGACGTGATATGCGTGCCCTGCCTTGTCCGACCAGCTGATGCGCACGGTCTCCAGTTGGGCAAAGAGGCGATTGATCGTCTCCTGTAGGCCCTTTTCGCCCTGAAGCTTGAAGGCAAGCTCACGAATCGAAGCGATGGTGCCGAGCCCGGCGGCGCCCATCAGCTGATGTAGCGCTGTGTTGGAGTAGATCACCGCCCCCGAGACATCGGCCACCAGCAGGGGCGAGTTGATCGAGCGGAAGGTCTCCAAGAGCTGCCGGCGCTCCTCTGAAGCAGCAGCGAAGAGATCGCGGACGTTGTTGACCTCTTCTTCCATTTGGTTCACGAGACGTAGCCCTGGCTCTGCAAGTCCAGATGACTTGAGGGCCAAACGCGGCGCGAGCCACCGCACGAGCTTGGCGATGGTCCCGGCGTTAGGGGGGCGATCCCCACGTTTGAAGGGGATCAGCCAAATACCCACGATCTGTGTCTCGCTGTAGAGCGGAACAAGGTAGCCGACCTGCTCTTCATCGATGATCACATCGTCGGAGATCAGCCCGCCCGCTTGTAGGGTAAGGATGCGCGACCAGGGCCCCTTGCGGAGATCCTCCCCTTGGAGCTTGAGGTGTTCGCGACGTAGCCCATACCCCTTGAAGAACTCGATGCGCTGCGCCTGAGCGTCAACCTTGAACGTTGCACAATGGTTCGACCCTGCGTAGTTACGTGCGAGCCCTCCCAGCTTGATGTGCAGCTCCTCAAAAGAGCGAATCATGCCGCCCCGGGGCGTGTAGCGGAAACCCTCACGTAAAATGATGCGCTGCACTGTCTGGAGGAAATCCCGCACCAAGCTTTGGCTGCTCACCAACGTCACCATGGGTGGAATCAACCCAATCAGCACCAAGCCGGTCAAAGGCAGGCGCACCACATCGAGGGCATAGAGAAGCACGGAGAGCACCACCAACGCCACGGAGAGCAGCATCAGCGAAAGGGGGCCAATAGAGAAGTATCTGAAGCGATGGATGCCAATGGCCAAGAGCAAGGCTGAGAGTAGGACCGCCACATCGAGCGCAGGTTCAAAGACGAAGATCTCCCCGTTGCCTTTGGCCGCTGTCACGGCAAGGGCCACCGCCTCTACGAAGGGCAAATACTCCGCGGCCGGGCCCACACGCACCATCCGCGCGACCGCTGGCGCAGAAAATCCAATGAAAACTAGCCGATTCTTCCCACCGCCCTTGCTGAGCTTGATCTGCCTGTCCAGGATATCCAAAGCCGAGATGGTGGGGACCTTCTGACGCCCGCGGTAGGTGTGCAGCGGAATACTCATGGGTCCAGCGGTGGGGCACGCTCCAAGCCAATCACAAAACGCCGAGGGGCCAAAACGGTCACCCGCATCAGACTCGCGCCGTAGATCGCGTATCACACCATCCGAGCGGCTCGCCAGGTAAAGATGAGCCTCCCACGGGAGTAGAACGCCGACAGCCTTATGCAATGAAATCGGCATCATGCGCGCATCTCCGCTGGTCGACGGCACCATCACCGTCGGTACCTTGATCACCGCCCTTTTCTCTTGAGCCCCTTGCTGGGCCTCTTTCAAGGGGACACTTCCCAGAGGGGCCTTCTTCGGGGTGACTCCAGCGCCTCTGGAGAGCACACGACTGGCGGGCTCGAGGAGATAGGCCTCACCGATACCCACGGCGTGCAAGGCCACAGCCAACTCATCCCACCGTGTCGCACTCCAAGGGGGCGGCCCCCAGCGATCAAGAGTTCGCGTGTCTAGGGTCACCAAGAGCGGCGCTTTTTCACGATGCAGTGTGTCGGTGCGCTCTGCCACGCGCCCCAAGATCCAAACATCAAAGTGATCGAAGGCGCCAAAGAGGTGACCCGCCACACAAACCAACCCCACCAGGGCGACTTGCCCCAACAAACGTTGGGTGCTGCGACTGAAACCTCTTCTGGGGGTCACGGCCATGGAGGCACCTCACCTGAACCTCGCCAGTGGCGTGCATCCATCGCGCCGATACTGCCCAGGAGCACTCTAAAGGTTCGTGACACTCGGTCGTATTGTAATGCAAGGGAGCGTGGTTCACAAAAATCGCCCTGCCATGAAGATATTGCAAAGAGGGGACGCGCTGATGAGTTATCAACCGAGTGAAGAAAACACACAGGAAGCAGACGCACAGGAAGAAGACGCCAAATGGGCGGAGCGTCGAAGTAGCGCTCGGGTGGTCTTCAAGACCTCCATCTCTTTCAACAGTGACAGCAACTTCTACACAGGCTTCACCGACAACATCAGCGAAGGAGGCATTTTTGTCGCTACCTATAATGAGCTCTCTATGGGGGAGAAGATCCGCTTGGACTTCTCACTTCCCGATGGTGGCCCACCCATCCAGGCCGAAGGCGAGGTTCGGTGGCTCCGGGAGTTCAACCCCTCAAGCGACACACCTCCTGGAATCGGATTTCGTTTTGTGGCCCTCCCGGCGAAAGATCACCAGCGTATCGAGCGCTTCATCAAGAACCGAGACACCCTATTCTTTGACGACGATTAGTCAGACGCGATCAACACCTCGACATAAGTCCTAGGCCTCACCCCAAAGGGGCGGGATCAAATCGGTATTGCTGCTTCTTCCAGGCCGTACTAGCCTCCAGTCACACACATTGGATAAGATAGTTCGCGACTTACGCGGGAGGCTGATCGGTTGCTAAGAGATCTCCTCAAAGTCCCACACGTTCCCCCTTCTGAGCCAGGCGCGATCTCGGCCATGGAGTTGGGGCTCTATGCGCTGGCTCCCTTGGCGATCTCCAGCCTCCACGCCGATGGAGTGCTCTTCCTCGAGACCACCGAGAGCAGATCCTCCTTTTCAGTGATGCTCAGCATGACCCGGGGCGGTACGACACTGCCCCCTGCGAACACAACCTTGGAGATACCTGAGGCGCTAGGGGATCTTTGGCAACAGGTGTTGACCCACGAGGGCCCACGGACCTGGACGAGCCAAGGGAAATCGTCGTCACCTTGGAGCAAGATCCTGCACTCCCGGCCCCAGGGGCTGCTCTCTCTCAGCCGCTCCCGTGGTGCCGTCACCATGACCTTGCTCCTCATCCGCGATGTCGGAACCTTCAGCGATGACGATCTCCGTGTTGGTGCATTCTTCGGCTCACACCTCGATGGCGCCTTGAAGGTGCATCAGACGCTCCGACAAGCAAGCGCAGGGATCAAGATTCGCGAGAGCGCGATTCAGACGGATCACATGGCCACAGTGGGCCGCCTCGCTTCAGGCATCGCCCACGAGATCAACAACCCGTTGAGCTATGTGCTCTTCAACCTCGAAGACCTCTCAGAGACGCTCCCTCAGCTCTTGGAGGCCATCAAGATCCTGACCAAAGCTGTGGGTCTCGAGCGGGCACAGTCTCTCGTCAGCGCAGACCACCTCGCCAAGGAGCGCACCGCTGAGCTCATTGAAGAGGTGGAGGATGCCCTCGAGGGAAGCCGCACCGTGCGTGAGATCGTCGCCCATCTTGGGACCTTTTCACACATCGACGATGGAAGTAGCACCCAGCTCTCTGTGGGAACAGCCATGGACGTTGCCGCCACCATGGCCCACAATTCCATCAAATACACCGCGAAAGTCGTCAAAGACTACAGCCCCTGCCCGCCGGTGGTCGCCAACCAAGGAAAGCTGGCCTATGTCTTCTTGAACCTCCTGCTCAACGCGCTGGAGGCGATCGAAGTGGGCCACCTCAATGACAACGAGATTCGCATCCGCACATGGGGCGACGACGATACCGTTTTTGTTGAGGTCTCGGACACGGGCTCTGGCATCCAAGAGGCGCTCTTGCCTCAGATCTTCGATCCCTTCTTCACAACCAAAGCAGACTCGGCTGCTGCCGGTCTGGGTCTCTCCACCTGTCAAAGCATCATCACCGCGTATGGCGGCTCGATCACAGCCGCCAACAACTCGGACCGGGGCGCACGCTTCACCCTTCGGCTCCCCGCGGCGCCCGCCACCAAGGCTTCCCTGCCCTAAGGTCTAGTCGAAATTAGGCTGGTTGGCTCAGGCGGCGCCTACACGGCGCTTGCGGAGCTTCTCAATCAGGGTGGTTCGGTTGAGGCCAAGGATCTTGGCGGCTTGATTCTTGTTGCCGTTGGTGGCCATCAGCGCCTGGCGGATCATGTTGTCCTCCATTCGCTGGAGCACATCTTTGAGGTCAACGCCTTCAGGGGGAAGCTGACCCTCAGGATTGGCGTTCTTGTTCGCGCCCTCGCCACGGGTCATGGGCAGCGGCAGGTGTTTGAGTTCGACTTCGGCGCCACGCCGCAGAATGACCAGGCGTTCAATCACGTTGCGCAGCTGGCGGATATTTCCGGGCCAGCGATACATCAACATCGCTTCACGCGCTTCAGGGGTCAGTTTGGGAGGTGCGAGCTCGCGTTTGCTGCTGATCGCCTCAAGGAAATAATCGATCAACACTTCGATGTCTTGGGGCCGCTCGCGCAAAGATGGTAGGTGGATCTGGATCACGTTGAGGCGATAGAAGAGATCCTCGCGGAAGTGTGACTCAGCAACCATCTCCTCGAGGTCTCGGTTGGTCGCCGCGATGATGCGAACATCGACCTTCTGGCAGTGAGACTCACCCACACGGGTGATTTTGTAGTCTTGGAGTACCCGGAGTAGCTTGCTCTGGATGCTCAGATCCATCTCACCGATCTCGTCGAGAAAGAGGGTACCCTTATCAGCGGCAGCGAAACGCCCTATGCGAGCGACAGTGGCGCCTGTGAAGGCTCCCTTGGCATGTCCGAAGAGCTCACTCTCAACAAGCTCTTTGGGGATCGCAGGGCAATTGATAGCGACAAAGGGCCCCTTGGATCGCGTGTTGGCGCGGTGCAGGGCGCGCGCGATCAACTCTTTTCCCGTGCCGCTCTCACCGCTGATCAACACCGGACAATCAGCGTCAGCCACTTGGGAGGCGATCATCAGCGCCTCCAAGAGCTTGGAAGAGTCACCAATAACCTCATGGGCAAACTCTTTGCGCCAAAGAGCGAAATTATGGGGATCCGGACGGTTGGCCTTGAGGATAGGGGCTAGCCGCTCTTGAGCGCCAATGCAGAGGGCGCGCTCTACCACATCGGTGATAAGTTTTTTCTCGGTTACTGGCTTGCTGATGTAGTCAAAGGCCCCTTGACGCATAGCCTGAACCGCATTGGGGATGGAACCATAGGCGCTGAGCATGATCACCGGAGTTTCTGGTGAAACTCCCTTGACGTGCTGGAGCACAGCGAAGCCATCAGCGTTCGGCATGCGCATATCGGTGATGACAAGATCGAAAGAGCTGCTGTCGAATTGGCGGATGGCCTCTTGACCATCGGTCACCGTTTGGGTCTTGTAGCCTTCTTTGTCGAGGATCCGCGATAGACTCCTCAGCAAAGCAGGCTCGTCATCTGCCAGCAGTATTCGCGCCCCTGACCGAATCATCTGCATCCCCCGTGACAAA
>JAFCZD010000050.1 GCA_019314525.1 Deltaproteobacteria bacterium | reverse complement strand
TTTGCTCGCCGGGCAAAGCGGACGGCGGAGCTGGCTGCGGATGCGGACAGTCACCTTGTGAGCGAGGGGGCGCTGCGTAGGATGCTTGAAGAGCATCCGATCCCGGCGCTGGTTGATGGTCGTGGAACAGGTGGGGTCTCGTATTTTGAGTACGAAAACGGTGTGTTTTCCACGCACAACTTGCCAGATGGCGCAGCTCACCAGGTGGCGCTGGTGGAGCTGACGCGCGAGTTGGTGGAGTTGCGGATCGCGGAGTATTTGGATCGTGGAACCTTTCAGATCAAGGTCAACCACAACGGTAGTGGTAACCCGATCTTGATGCCCCTTGACCGCGCGCGGAACCCACGGTTGCCCCATGGCTGGACCACCGTGGAGGTTGACGGTATCAAGCACGAAGCCAACTTCGTCAAGATCGCCGTGAACGTGTTGCGCAAGAGTGAGGATGAGCCAGCGAATGTTCTCCCTGCAATCTTACGGCGATGGTTTGGGGAAGATGCAGGGGCGTCTGGCACAAACCACTTTGTGGAGTTGACCAGCAAGGCTGGTCGCTGGCGGATTCGCCCACGTGTTACCAGGCTGAGACCAAGAGAGGGCGGTTGCGAACTGGATGCGACGTTCAGCATCGAGGAAAGCGACACAGGGTTAAGCGTGGTCTTGGAGGCGCGTGGTGGAACGGGTGGTACCGCTGCGGCTCGTAATACCGAGTATACCCAAGGTCTGGTCGCCATTCTGCGGGGGCTCGCGTCGTTGCAGGCGAAGCTTGTGGAGGCAGTGGTGGAATCTGCGCCAGCGCAGAAGCTTTCGGCTGAAGAGCGGCGGATTGATCTCGATGGTTGGGTGTATCCGGTTCAGCTGGGTGAGGTGCTGGACATGAAGAAGCTACAGGGCGCGCTCAGTCGTGGACAGGCAGCGGTTGGCCGCAAACCTGGCGCTAAAGGGCCAGGCAACGCGACAAAACGGATGCGGTTGGTCGTTGAGGTGCAAGGGTTCGATGTAGGGACGTTGGGCGCGCGGCTTGTGGGGTAGGCGAGTGTGCAGTGTTCTCTGGCGGTGAATGCGTTCCGCGTTTTTCTAATGTAGGAGGAATGAGTGCCAAGCTGTTTTGCAGGAGCATGAAGATGAAGCCAAACATCTTTGATCGAGTGTTCAAGTACGCGCCAACAACAGCGGTTGTCCCAGAGGAGAATCTGACGAGCGAGATCTTGGCCTATTTTCTAGAGGCTAGCCCAAAATTTCGAGAGTCATTCCTTTCGGCGTTGGATTGTGAGTTGGGCAAGAGTCTCTGGGACGTCAATACACAGGAAACCCTTCACGCCCCAGGAAGGCCCTGGCACGATACGAGGCCAGACCTCATTCTTCGAAATCGTGAGCAGAAGGTTGAGGTCGCCGTGGAGGTGAAACTGGATGCAGGCGTTACCTATAAGAAAGGAGTCGCTCAAACTCGCCTGTATGCGGATTATCTTCAGCATCAGGAAGAGCATAAGGCGATCAATCGTGGCATTCTGGTGACCCTAACCCGCTGGCACCCACCCGCGGATCTGGCGGCTCCAGCGGATGTTCACCTCCGTTTTGGCCAGCTGGTTGAGTGGCTTCAGGCAGTTGGCAGAGATGAAACGGATGAAACCAGGGTGCTTGCCAGCCAGTGGGAGAATTTCCTGTTGCAAAGGAGATGGGTGATGGTCGATCCAGCACGCAGACATCTTGACGCCGTGACAGCCCTCACTTCTATCGGAGAACTTGAACAGTGGATGTGGGATGTTGCTGGGGCTGCTACCAGTGAGGCTTGTTCTCTGGTGAATAGCTGGCAGACGGTGTCAAATACGAAGTGCTCTGAGGGCCGGCTTGGTGGTGGGAAATACTTGTGCTGTCCTGCCCTTCGTTGCCATGTCTGGACCGAGAAGGTCAGGGTCCAATTGGGTTTTTGGTATGGGGTATGGGGGGGCGCGGCGGGCATCTGGCCGACTGTCTATTTAGGGTGTGGGGAAGGGTGGAAGGGCTTAAGAAAGGTAAGTCGAAGAGAAATGGAGTTCATAAGCTCATGGGGAAGCTGGCTGATCTATCTGGATGACATCTCGCTTGAGATTGGTAGAGAGCACCAAAAATTGACGTTGTCGGACCTCGCTATCGAAAAGTTCAGGGACGCCCTGGAAGAACTCTCCACGGTCGAGTCTCTCTAGGTCTGGCTAGTCAGCTAGAGGGGGACCAAGAACGACACAACTCACCGCTTCCCCCTCCCCACCGCCGCCAACACCCGCTTCCTCAACCCCTCTGGAGCCACCACCTCCACGCTGTCCATATGCCCGACAAGCCACCGGTAGACATCGGTCAAGCCCTTCACGCGCATCTTCATGCGAACGCGGCCATCCTTGTCCTTTGAAAACGTTTGCGAGGAGTGCCACTGCCGCTCTTGCACAAACGCCGCCTGTCCTGCGTCGAAGAGCAGCTCGACGTCTTCCTCATCTCCCGAGTAGATCAGCCCGAACGCGCCATCAAAGGCCCCATGGGGGTCGTGATCTTCTGGGTAGACAAAGCCCTCCTTGGGCAACCGCTTGATGCCCACGATGCGGTCCACCGCGAACGTTCGGCTTGGTCCCAGGGTTTCAGCCTTGCCAAACGCAGCCATCATGTACAACGCCTCGCGGTAGATCAGCAGCGTTAGGGGCGCCACGGTGTACCGACGCTTGCGCGCCCCTGGCGGGCGGTACTCGATTTCAACGCGGTGCTCGTCCAAGAGCGCCACAAGCAAGTCGTCGAGGATGCCATCTTTGTTACGGTAGCTCTTTGGACCGTGGGGGATCACCGCTAGCTTCTTCGGAACCTTATCAAAGGCTGCCTTGGCCTCAGGCCCCAAGCCGCGGGCGAGGCGTCGCAGTGTTTCCTCTACGTGCCCGTAGGCTGTCGTGCCAGACAAGAACGAGAGGGCGAGCTTGGCCAGATCCAGCGGAACGAGCTGCCTCTTCGACACCGTCACCGGCTGCTTCTTTGCCACCGACACCAGTTGCCAGCGGGCTTCACGGTCAGGTCCCGGCTCGGAAAAGATTGGTACGCCTGCCTCTTGCAGCGCGTGGAGGTCGTTGTAGAGCGTGCGCTTCGATACCTCGAACTCTTCTTCAAGCGACTTGAGCGTGACGAAGGGCCGGCAGTCGAGCAACTCGCGAATTCGCAGCACGCGCGCAGCGTGGGAGAGGCGTTCGCCCATGGTCAGCGTCCAATCTTTTTCGACTAGTGAGTGCAACATAGTTGCACGCTCGCCGTGTAGCGTCCACGTCGCTCAAGGTCCCTCAAGGAGGTAACGGATGTCACGGAAAGAGGCGCGCACGCCTGGCGATTACGGTGCCAGCATCATCGCGCATCTTCAGCAAAGGGGAGGTGAGGGCGACGGTGATCGTTACTGGGTTGAGGCCCCGAAGCAGCCCCTATTCAGGCTGCAGTATGGCGAGTGACGATGATGACAATCTCTAATGGATATCTGCCGCCCTGGATGCGGTCGAACACTTGGAATGCAGATGATGCGAAGGCGTGTAAACCACGGACGACCAAGCAAATCTTCCGGTCCACCCAATCCTCCGAACCTCATCGCCATGAGAGGTCGAGAGGCGGTGCAACGGTGGCCATTGATACGAGGCTGGAGTGTTTCGGAGAGACCCGTCTGAGCAGCGATGCTGATCGCATACTGGCTAACGTGGATGTACAGGCTCCGTTGCCAGCTAACCTTGACGACCTCGAGGCGCTGCTGGTTTGTGGCGATTGGTTGCTCGACAGAGGACATCCACGAGGCGCGTTGATCGCGCTTCAGCTTGGCGCAGAGCGCAGTGGTGGTGGCACCTTCGAGGCAGATATCTTCGAGTTGGTGACGACCGAGAAAAAGCGACTTCTGGGGCCACAGCTGGCCGCAGCTATGCCCAGTAGGCAGGCATCATGGAATACCTTCTTAGAGGTCGTCTTTCGTCGTGGCTTCGCCGACAGCATTTCATTACATGATCCAGTGCCCAACTCTGGGGCACTCTTGGCGCTACAGTCGATGGGGGAGAATCCAAACTTTGTCTATCTACGCTCGCTTTGCCTGGTGCCAGGTGAGCTGGATCCGGTTCTCGCGTTCATCTGCGAGAAGACAGGTGACGTTCAGGTGTCTGCACCACCCGTGGGTTCGGGTCTTCCGCGTCTATGGCCGCTGGAGACACTCCTGCTGGGCGGTGAGCTGGGCACTGAGAGCATCGAGCATCTCAGGTGGTTGGCTTTGAGGCTTTGCGAGATAGATTTGCGTCGTGTGCGCATGGACAAGCATGACCTCAAACACCTTGAAGCATACGCAGAGGATTTCTCCATGTTGAAGAGGCTGGTGCTGAACGCGCGTTACGGTGCAGAGAAGCTGAGGGCCTTACGTAGGCACTGTCCGAATCTGGTCTTCATACAGTAACTTCTTAGGGTGCAGTGGCTGCCACGATGCTGACGACGATCGATCGCGAAATCGCTCTCTAGCCTCAACGACCACCCGAAAAACTTTCTCAAGCACCGCGCAACATAGTTGCACACTCACCCATCAAGCTTCTTCTAGTTGGTGGTCTTTTGGCAACCACAGCGATCTCGTCGCCCGGCGTCGCGAAGAGGACCTCACCCACGCGCGCATCGTTGACCACTACATGCACTACACCGGTATCGAGAGCATCGAAGAGCTGCAGCAGGTCTTGCTGCGCGACGTCGACACCTGGCTCACCGCTGACGAGGCGGTGAAGTATGGCATCGGCGATATCGTGGAAGGTCGTCGCATCTGTGCGGAGGCGGCCCATGTCCGTTGATCAGGGTGTCGCAACAGAGCAAGAAGGCCTCACTCTTGTGCGCGAAAAGCCCGAGACAGCCGAACCCTATCGAGACAGCTTTGAGTTCCTCGCAGATCTCGACCTGGAGATGGGTGCGCGTATGCGGCGCTTTGCGCTCTGCTCACCTCTCGTGGAGGGTGACGACGATGAACTCAGCAGCGAAAAAAACCTCATACCATCCACTGCAACGCTGGATGCTCAGATCTCATTTGTGTACAGGCCACCCTTCAGCGCAGTGAGACGGAGGGGGAGTTCTCGAAGGTGGCGGTGGAGGCCACCGCAGAGCAGGGCGAGCGTTTGCGGAATACGTTGCTCAAGGTGGGGCACATATTTGTTCCCGGATTGGCGGTTCGGGACATATCTCACCAACCCGTGCACCCAGCAGAGGAGACGCACCTTGACCACTTGGAAGCCCTCTTTGCGCAGACCAAGGAGGGCGAAACCCTGCGTGTTTGGCTGCGGGGAGACGAAGGCGTCGGAGTTCGCCTGCTTCACGCATGGGCAAGACGTCGCACGCAACCTCTTCTGGGCATGAATCATGGACGGGCAGACAGTCTCTTTAAGCACCCGCCTGAGGAGCTAAGAGCATTGGAGTTGTGGAGTGAAGAAGGAATCTACTTCTGTTTCACGCCAAACTATCCTTTGAACGAGAAAGCACAGCTCGATAGTTGGATCGGTCGGGTGAGACCGCGAGCCTTTCTTGCCATTGGCGATTGCGAGGTGGAATGCCGGACGGATTGGGCGCAGCTATTCGGGCATCTCGTGGCAATCGCCGTGACAACGGTTGCGATGAGAGCCAAGGGCGGTGAAGCGCTCGACGAGCGAATACGAGAGTTGGCCCTCGACCCAACTCTCGTGGGTGAAGCCCTCCGTCAAGAGTTTGGGCGTGGGGTTGAGCCAAGGGTGCACCACCTCGAGGCGTGGCTCCGTGCCAGAGAGAGCGTGTTGAAGGAGCGGAGCCGGCCGCTTTTTGGGGTGCGTTAGCGTGAGCCTTCAAGGAGGGCGAGAGGATCTCGGTACGTTCATTAGGTCGTCCGAAGATCTCTCGCAGTTCGTGCTCGGCCTGCAACCAGCAGGTGCACGGTCATTTGAACCTGGATCATGCCAAACGTGAGCTGACGGCCTTACACAAACACTGCCGCAATTTGGTCTTCACCTACTGACACCCACATCAGATCCCCCACCTCAGGATCCCTAGCACCACGCCCACCGACATTTGGTGGTATACTTACAACCACCACTCGTAACAACGTCGGAAACCTCACTCCGTGGGCCGGAGGAGGAGGAGGCATGTTCATGCGTCATAGTCGAAACTTGCTGCTCTGGGCGATCATCGGCATCGGGAGCTGGGGGCTTTTCGCTTGCACCGAAGATTCCACAGGGGCGTCTGTGCGCACGGACAGCGGGGTGGAAGTCCTGACGGACGCCGCGGGCGACGCGCCTTCGACGAAGTTTTCCGATGGAGCCATGGCTACGGAGCTCGGCCTCGAGCTTCCACCTGCCTCCACCATGGGCCCTGGGACCGAGAAGGAATATGAGCCTGCGGCGGGCAACTCCGAGGGCGTGGAGACTGACGCTGAGGGCTGGCTCAAGCTCAAGAGCGACCTCTCGGCGGATCGCAACAACCTCTGGGTGGCCAACGCCGATGAAGACACGGTCTCCAACGTGGACACCCAGCAGATCAAAGAGGTGGGGCGTTATTTCACCGGCCTCAAGGAGGGCTCGAATCCGTCTCGTACCAGCGTCGACCTAGCCGGCGATGTATTCGTTGGCAACCGAAGCGATGGCAGCGTGACGAAGATCGCCGCCAGCACCGCGCGCTGCGCCGAGAGAAATGGCACAGCGGGCATTCAGACCTCCACCGATCCGACCCCCATGGCTCGGTCCACCGACAACGCCAGCGGCTTCCCCGTGGGGCAGTCCACCGACGAGTGCGTGCTTTGGAGCAAGGCCCTCGCCGATGAACCCATCGGTTGCAGCGGCATTCGCGGCGTGGCGGCCACCGCAGAGACGGGCCTCGATTTCGAGTACAACGGGCATGTGTGGGTCGGCTGCCGCGACACCGGCACGATCTTCAAGCTCAACGGAGAGACGGGCGATGTGATGGCCTCCTACGGGCCCTTTGACGGCAGGGACGGCAGCTTCGAGATCAAGCCCTATGGCTTCGTGCTCGACAAGAAGGAGACCAACCGGCTGTGGATCGCCGGCAAAGACGGCGACACCGCCGTGTACTGGATGGACACCACCGACGGCACTATGCATAAGGCCGTGGATGCGGTCAGCGGCGCCTCTCCCAACCCCTACGGCATCGCCCTCGACGACAACAGCCACGTGTGGATCGCGACCAAAGACGACGGCAAAGAGAGCCACCAACCAAACGCCGCTGGAGATATTTGGCGCTACGATCCTGCCACAGAGACTTGGGAAGGCGTGCACGTTGGCGACGGGGTCAAGTTCAAGGGCCTCGCCGTGGACGTGTGGGGTTTCGTGTGGGGCATCGATAATGCCAGCAACCCGGCACAGATCTTCATGATCGATCCCTCCACATTCCCGGATCCAAGCTCGGTGCACGGGCCCTATGTGCTGGGGGACGATAACAACACGCCGCAAAGCGGCGGGGGCGTGGCCATCGACTTTGATGGTCATGTGTGGGGCGTATCAAAGAAGGGCTGCCCCACAGGCGCCAAAGAAGGATGCGCGACGCGCTTGACCGTCGATCGCACAGGCGCACTCCCTGTGGTGTCGCCAGACCTCGACATCGTGCCCGTGGGCGAGGGCACCTACTCCTATTCGGATATGATCGGCTACAGCTTGCGTAACTTCACCACCAAGGAGGGCTGGTATCGCCAGACCTTCGATGTGTGCGACGACAAGTCTACGTGGTGGCAGAAGATCGCCTTTGAATCGGATGTGCCTCCCGGGACCCGCTTCATCATTCGCGCTCGGGCGGCTGATAAGGTGGAGGATCTCGAAAACGCCGAATGGCATACCATCGTGCAGGTGCCTGCGGACAGCTCCCCTGTGGACCTGCCCCCTGACCTGGCGGAAGGGCACTTCATTCAACTTGAGGTTCGCCTCTACACCCAGGACAGCGCCGTAACTCCCAGTGTCGGCAAGATCGGCTTCACCTTCACCTGCACGACGACCATCCTCTAAGACCTCTCGTTTCACCCTCCAAGGGAAGAATCGGCCACAGCTGCGTCGATGTTGCCAGAGGTTGCGCACCATAGCTGCACACGGGTAGGGCATGATGACACTGAGAGGTGACATCCATGGCGCGCAGAGCACAGAAGAAGAGGACTGCACGGAAGGTCGCGAAGACGAGCAGTAGCACCCCACGCTATCACTGGAAGGGTGGGCGCCGTCTCAACGAAGAGGAGGTGGAGCAGCTCTGGTGCCACTACCAGCGCCTCAGCGCTTGGCGGCGCAAGGCGGCGATCCGCGACGCTGAGCTTTGGATTGATATCGTCGATCAGCCGGGCACATCGGGGGTGGTCTACACGCGGGAGGGCACGCGAAAGATCTACGTGGAGCTGCACGTGGGCCATGACGAGAGCGAGGTGCGTACGGCGATTTTGCATGAGATGGCGCATATCGACTCCCCAAAGGATGTGCACGGCAAGACGTGGCGCCAACGCTTCGTCGCCGCGGCAGAGGAGGCCCATGGGGATGTGCTCCGTGGTTTCCCACGGGACCTTCTGAACGCTTCGGAGACCGATTTGATGGTGCACTTTGGTATCAAAGTGCGTTTGGAAGCACAGGAACGCGCGCGCTTCATGCGGGCTGCGCCAGCAGAGGACGCCTGGCCAGAGGGGGCCTGGCCAGAGGAGGTCTGGCTAGAGGAGGTCTGCGCATGACGTATGTCTTGATTGACGATGTGCTGCTCGCGGGCGACCCATGGTTGCAGGCGCCTCACCTAAAGACCTTGCGCGACGGGTTGCGCCTCGAGGTCGGCCCGAACGTTTGGGTTTGCGAGAGCTGGCTGGTGGAGCGTGGCTTCCGGCTACGCGGGCGCATGCGCGCGGGTTTGCACGCTTCAGATCTCTCACGTCCCCTGGGAAGGGCGGCTGAGGCGCATATGGAGCGGCAGAAGGAGGCGACCCTCTCAGTGTTGCGCACGCGCCTGGGAGCCCAGCTTGCGCCCGCGCCGGACATGGAGCGCCTGCTCAGCCTGGGTGAGAGCGATCCTTTCGTGCTCGATGATACCGGCGCCTGGGGTGTGGCCTGTGAGTTGGCGAGCGCAGGGCAGCGCACGCTGCTGCTCACCGACGATCCTGCGCGCTATGCCGAGGTTGCCCAACGTTTCGCTGACCGGTCGTGGCCTCAACCCGAGGTGGTAGGGCCGCTTCTGCCTTTCATGCGTGAGGAGCTCCATCGCTTGCCGCAACTCAGCGATGCTTTTTTGCTCGAGGCTGTGGAGCAGGAGGAGACCGGTGAGGATGAGGTACGGCGCGTCGTGTGCGAGGCCATCGATAGCGACGGGCAGAAGGCTCTCGGACGTCTCGTCTCACGCCATGATTCGTACCTATTGGGAGGTTTTCACGTGGGAGATCCCGCCGTGGGTTTCGTCGACGTGGACCAGCGGGAAGATGGCAGCGTGGTGGTGGCGGTGGTCTTCGTTACAGAGATCGACGTGGAGTTGGTGGCGGAAGCGGCCGTGGCGGACAACGGGCGCTACGCGTGGGCGATGGACACAGAGTCAACCCGCTGGGGCCTGGTGGAGGCCCACGTGCACGTCGACTTCAGGCTGGAGGGTGGTGTGTTGAAGCTGCGGCGCATGGGTGGCGCTTCTTTTGATGTCGTGGGGTAGGGCGTTTTGATGGGGGGAGGTTTGCTGAAGTTGGACTCACCCTATCCCATAGAGATCTTCGAGGCAGTGCCATTTCACGCCCCTTGGGAGGTTTGCGGTGTTGGGGTGTCGCGCAAAGATGCGGTGGCCAATGGTGGCGTTGCGAGCGTTGGGGTATTTGTCGACCTTGCTTTGGAGCTCCTTGGTGACAGCCGCGGAGCTGATGGGGCCCCATTTACACTCGCCAAGGTCTGTGACGTTGTCTGCTCGGTGGCCGACGACGTCGATCTGGACCTGCTTGCTCCAGTACTCGCCCACCTCAAAGGCCGCGGTGACACCTTCGGAACGGTACAAGAGCGGCAAAGCTTCGCGACAAAGGTCCTCGAAACAGTGCCCGAAGTAGGCGGGGAGATGAGGCTCAACGCGGTTCCGAAAGGTCTCATCGGGGCCCATGGCTGAGAGGTAGCTCAGGTTGGGGAAGACGAAGCGGAACCAGAAGCTGAGCAGGGAGTCTGCCAGACGATAACGGACGTTTCGTGCGGGTGCTTGGCGCCCGGTCAGAGGGTAACGTTTTTGTACATACCCCAGACCTTCGAGCTGGGAGAGGTAGTAGGAGATGCTGCCAGCCGCGATAGAGGTACGCTCTGCTAGCACGTTGGCTGGCAGTGAGCCCTTGGCGAGCGCTTGGAGGAGCGCGTGGTAGTTCTGTACTTCACGCAGCTCCTCGCGCAGCAAGAAGTCTGCCTCGCGAAAGAGCGGCGCGAACTCCTCGAGGATGCTCCTGCGGATATTCTGCTCGATGGAGAGTTCACTGCGAAACGCCTGGTGATAGGCGGGCACACCCCCGCAGATAAAATAGGCGCGCGTGGCGTCGACCAGGCTGATGCCCTCGTGAAACGCCTGTGCTTCGCGGAAGCCAAAAGGTCGCAGCTGGATCTGAGCGGTTCTCCGCCCAAAGAGCGGGCTCTTCGAGCCCAACACCTCTCGCTCCATGAAGCCCACATAGGAGCCGCAGAGTATGAGCATGATCTTGCCATCTGCTTGCCAACCTGCGTCCCAAAGATCCTGGAGGACCGACGGCAGCTCAGGGCTGGCGGCAGCGGTCCATTGGAACTCATCGAGCACGATCACGAGGCGTTCGCTCTTGCGCCAGCGCTTGCGAACCTCGAGCAAGAGCGTCTTCCAATCGGGCGGGGGGATCTTGGCGAGCAGGGGTTCATCGAGCACCAAAGCGGCCTGGGCCAGGAATTCTTGCCGCTGAAGCAGCTGTGGGGCTTGCTTGCCCACAAAAAAGATCGTTGGGCGTTGCGAGCAGAATTGGCGTAGGAGGGTGGTCTTGCCCACCCGCCGTCGGCCATAGACTGGGATGAAAGAGCCAGAATTACTCGAATATTGCTCGTTTAGGAGCGCTAGCTCACGTGTTCGTCCATGAAATGAGTCCATCACTGAAGCATACCAGCAGAGGTTGCCGAGTCAAGACTCAGTGAGTCACGACTAGTTGAGTCACGACTAGTTGAGTCACGACTAGTTGAGTCACGACTAGTTGAGTCACGACTAGTTGAGTCACGACTCACTAGATAGCGGACGCCCGTGTGTGAGAAGATGAACCCATGTTCACTCGAATGATCCTCGTTATCTGTGTGCTCATATCCACCGCTTCGCTGGCCGAGGCCAAAAAGAAGCAGCCTTTGGCCAAGTTATCTGTGCTCGATGTGCACTCGAAGCTGAGCCAGTCTGAAGTGATCCGCGCGATCATTATTCGCGAGGAGATCTACTTCAGCCTGGTGATGGAGTTGATCAAGCGGGGCGAGACAGAGGGGGATCCTGACCGCTTGGTGAAGCAGCGCCGGGTGCGCTTTTTGCCCAAGGCTAGCGCTGTGGTCGACCGCGCCAAGCCTATCTCTTGGAAGGGGCGCACTCTGCGTCTGAGCGTGATTTCACAGGAGCGGAAACCCAAGCTTTATCAATGTGAGGTCTCGACCGCAGGCAAGTCATTCGGGCGAGCGAAGTGCCGGCTGTCTAAGACCGATCTCTAGAGCGCCACGCTCATTTGATGCCAACGTAGTCGTCGATGTCGCCGCCACCGAGCTCGTAGAGCGCGTGGATGGCGTTGCCGGAGCCGTCGTTGGTCACCCAGAAATGGTTGAAGGCACCAAAGCCCATGCCCTCGACGTCGGCTGCGCCTGCCTGACTGTAGTGGAAGAGGTTTTCCTGCACCCAATGCCCTTTGTCGTCTTTGACATACTGCCCGATGAAGTCGGAGGTCATGTCCAAGACATAGACATAGGGCTTTCCCGTAGCTGGGTCTGTCACGACCTCCAAGCCATTACTGTGGTCACCGGATAAGCTTGGGTAGGCGAACTCGAGCACCCACTCGTTCTCGATGGGATCGAAGGAGTAGACCCAGCGCTCGTAGGCCAGCGCGCAATACCAGCGCTCGTTCACGTCGTCATAGCCAAGGACTTGGTTGCCCAGCCCGATGGCGGGGTTGACGATCTGGGAGACGGCGCCATTGGCCATGTCGTACGAAAAGAGCGAGCCTGGGGTCGCGCTGAAGCGTGAAAACACGATGCTGCTTTCGGTGACGTAGAGTTCGTTGCTGTGAGTTTCGCCAATGGGCACCTCGTAGGTGTTGAGGTGCACGAGGGTGCGCTCCTCAATGGGGCCGGTGTTCTTTGGGTTGTCGGGGTGCTGGTTGGGCTCGATGATGCCATCGCCGTCGGAGTCGGAGAGGGTCACCCGGTACACATCCACGTGGGCGCCATCACGGTTGACATAGATTAGGTTCTCGTCGCCAGACGGGCCCGCACGTACGTAGGAGTCCACGTCGGCGCCACCGAGGAAGACGCTGTTCTCTGTGGTGAAGTTGGCGTATTGGAAGTAGGTGCCCGTGGGTGCGCTGCTGTCATTGCCAAGGGGGGTGACCCTCTCGCAGGTTCCCGTGTCGTCGTCGCAGCGGTAACCGCCCATGGCGTTGCAATGCTCCACGTCTGTCCAGGATGATTCGTCGGATGCGCAGACGCGGATCCAGTTGCCAAAGCAGCCAAAGCTCAGTGCTCGGCAGAGCTGACAGTGCCCGCTGGTGCAAACTCCACTCTCACAATCATCATCAGCGCCGCAGCGCTCGCTCACGGCGCAGGCGGGGCAGATGTTGCCGCCACAGTCGACGTCGGTTTCGTCCTGGTTGCGTGCATGGTCAGCGCAGGTCTCTGGGACGACGCACATGGGTGGAGCTGTGGACGTGTCGCAGATTTCGCCGCTCACGCAGCAGCTCGCGCCGCACGGGGCGCCACTCTCACAGGCCATGGTCGTGTCGAGGACTCCTCCGTCAGTCTGGCCTCCGGGGAGGTCTCCACTGCAGCCGGCCAAGGCGATGGCCAAGCCAATACCCAGCCCGACAGTACCGGTCAATAAATGATGTGGTTTTGATAAGCGCATCGCAAACACCTCGTCTCTATGCACACACTATAGCCTAGGGCTGAACCACTCGATAAGCCCGCTGCACCCAAACATGAGCGCGGTATTCGAGGCGCAGGAGCTGTCCCCAGCCGCCCACCCAAACATCACCGCTCTGTGGGTCGAGGTAGAGCGCGCGCATATACTTCAACTTCTGCAGGGAGAAGAAACGCGGCGGGCGGTCCTTCGAAAGCAGGTGTAGCCCCTGCCGATAGTGCAAGAACCAGCGCCTTCCCCGTTGCACATCAATGGCCATGGCGCTGGCCTGGGCGTTGACCACCGGATCCGCGACGAAGCGCTTTAGCGCAGGGTCGTAATGATAAAAGCCGTTGTCGAAGTCGGCTACCCAAAGGGTGCCACGGTCATCTGTATAGAAGCGGCGCGGATCCCCGCCAGGGTAACGGCTGCTTCTGCGTGCGATGCGCTCCACCTGTCCATTGGCCTTGCGGTGGATCAGCGCCTTGAGAAAATCGATCTCCCACACGTCGCCGTTTTTGCGCACGAGGCGCGCATAAGGTGCTCTCTTAGGGAGCTTTCCAGCTTTGGTGAAACGATCACGCTTCGCATCATAGCGGTAGAGGCGCCGTCCACGTCGCGCCATTAACGCGCCCTGAGGCGTGAGGAAGGGATAGATACCCCGCGCGCCTTTGACCTTCAGGTAGACCTTGGGCTGGTCGCCGCTGTAGGCAGAGAGCTGGTGGTGAGCCCCCACCCAGAGGCGCCCACCATGCACCAGCAGCACCGAAGAGATGAAGGCTTTGTCCGTGCGGTGCACCTTTCCGCTGGCAGCCTCCCAAAAGACCACGCCGCCTTGGGTCCCCGTCACGATCCAACGCTGGTAGCGTGTGATGCTGTAGATCTGATCGAGTTCTGGGTCGCGCTTAGGTTTGAAGCGCTTGCAGTCCTTCTTGTAGAGGTCGATATAACGCATCACCACGCGCAGGGCAGCCGGCGAAAAATCCCGACGGGTCAAGACGAAGCCCTGAAGCACCTTCTCCACCAAGGTGTAGACCTGGCAAAAGGAGCTGCGCATGGCGTCTTGGGCGCGCACCAGCGCCAACACGAGGTGTACCGTGAAGCTCTCCGGTGCCTTCTTCGCCGCCGCCGCGAGGAGCGCCTTTGGGCGCATGCCGAGCACCCCTCGTCGCCGAGGTGCGAGGGCCGAGAGCTTGAGGTAGTCGTCCATCGCTCGCAGGTAGCCCAGGCAGAAGAGTTCGTGCCCTGTGAGCTGAGAGGAGCGCAGCTTGGACGTCGGCTGGCCGCGTTTGGTCGCCAGCCCTTCGAGGAAGAGTGGCGCATTGCGCTGACCGTAGCCCAAGGCGTTGATCACGGCCGCCTTATGGGCGAAGGGCGCCTGCTCATCCAGGAGCAAGCGCAAGACGTCCCCCGTGGCGCGTTTGGTGCGTTTGGCCAGGGAGACCTCGCGGACATTGGCATAGGCCCCATGGAAATCCGCCGACGTGAGCGGAGAGTCGGCCTGGGCCTCACGAGAGACGAAGGCTGGCAGTGAAAGGAGAACGATGAGCCCGCAGCGGGTGGAGGTGCGCATGCTGCAGAGTGTAACGCGAAGGGCAGAACTGAGGCGAAGGGCTTTTGGCGCGTGCACATTCGCCGCAACAAATCGCCCAATGCCCTCTCTTCGAGGTAAGATCCCTCACTCATAACTCAGGAGTTTTCGATGATGAAGCGACACCAAGCCGTGGGGGTGGGATGTGTAAGCGTGATGGCCATGATGGCCATGATGGCGATGATGGCCATGAGCGCCTGCTCAGGAGATGATAACGCCAGCCCCGCCGACAGCGGCTTGCCCCTCGTCGATCGCGGCGCGGACCTTTCAGGCACATGTGGAGGGGGGGTCTGCCCAGAAAACTCCACATGCGTGCAAGACGTTTGCGAGTGTGACGAGAACTATTGGCCATCCACCGATGCGAGCGCCTGCGTGCCCGTGGACATCGACACAGGCATCGTGACCTATTACCCCATGAACGGTGACGCCACGGACGTCAGCGGGCAGGGGCAGGACTGCCTGGTGAACGGACCCACCCTCGCCGCCGACCGCTTCGGTGAGGCAGACGGTGCTTATGCCTTCGATGGTGTGGACGACTACCTGCAGTGCGGTGTGGGCGGCGCCTGGCAAACCTTCGGCACCCCTACGTGGACTTTCGCGGCTTGGTTCACTATCACTGGCGACGGTGATGACGCGCAGACGCTGCTCAACGGCATCTATCACCGGCCGTGGATCACCGTCAACAACAGCAACCATGTGCACCTCGCCTATATGGACCAGGAGGCGAACTACACGCCATCAGCGAGCACCGAGATTGGCGCCATCGTGCCCAACGAGTGGGTGCACATCGTGCTCGTCTCCGACGGCGAAAAATACATCCACTACGTCAATGGCGAAAAGTCGGGAGAGAGGGAGTGGGGGGCTATTGGGCTGAGCGGTGTCGATCACTATCGCATCGGCAATACGCCCAACGGCGAGGAGAACTTCAAGGGTCGCATCGACGATGTGCTGCTCTACAACCGCGTGCTCTCGGCCGAAGAGGCCAACGCCCTCTGGGCGATCTCTAGCGTCACGGATTAATCGCCCACCCGCCGCCGGGGTGTGCACTCGAGCTGCACACGCCCATGTACCATCAGGAGAGGTCGCGCTGAGTGACCTTGATGAGGAGCCTGATGATGCATCTAATCTCACCAACGACGAGTTCCAACCAGCCAGACTTCAAGACGAGGGCGCGCGACGAGCGGCTCATCCCGCGCGAGCGGGGAGACGTGATCGTGCACGAGGAGGTGGACGACGGTGGCCTCCATGAGCTCCTCGTCGAGGCCTATGCGCATATCTGTGCGGACACGCACGAGGGCGTCTGCTTGACCATGGATGACCACACATCGTGTCAGATGGCGCGGACAACCCTCGTTTCCTTCTTCGAGGGGGACGACATCCTGTATTCGGTGGACACGCGCGTGGATGGTTCGTGGGTCATCTCCTGCTTGGAGACGGGCTCGATGATCATCATTTGTTTCACCGAGTCAGCGGTGGTCTTCGCCGCGTGATGGGTCGTGTGGTGCTGCTCCGCCGCCTGGTTTTCAGATTTTCTTTCTGAGAGAGGCAACTTTTCGCCGTGCTTGCCGATAAGAGCTTTCGAGCATCTAAGCTGGAGGCATGGCATGTCGAAGATCACAGGCGCTGAGAAGAAGAGACTTCCCCCACCAGAACCACCCAAGGTGGACAAACCAGACCTTGCGGAGATTCAACAGAAGGTAGGAGCCCTGCTTCGTCAACCAGGGTCAGACCTCCGGGGGAATCTCAAGAGTCTCACCAAGGGGCTCTCGCCCCAAGACAAACGGGCGCTGTCTGCGCACCTCACGAAACTGGCCAAGGGGTTGCCTGAAAGCGCAAAGAAGGCGGGCGTCGCAGTGGTGCTTCGCGATGCCATCGACACACTGAGCGGTCGCGCAGTGACCAAGCGCCCAAGTTCGGCAGCCAAGCGCCTTGTTCAGGTTTCGGGTCGCGCGGCCCAACACAGCTTAGCGCAGCCCGTCTCGGGCCTGTCCGATGCAGAGCAGTTGCAGCTACAGAAGGTGAAGACTGCGCTGGAAGGCGGTGTTTCCCTGACGAAGCTCGGTTCATTGCTTGCCCCAAAAGCGGAAGCCGTGCTGGGGCAGCACCGTGATGTGGCCCTTGCAAAGGCTACGAAGACCAAGAATATTCTCTCGGTCTTGGGCAAGCTCAGCAACCGCGATGCTGAGCGCTTCTTTGGTTCGAACAACTTGCGCGGCCTGAAGTCGACCCTCGCGCGGCGATTCTATGGTGAAGTCAAAAATACCATGATCACGAAGATGACGTTGGCTCGCAACACTCTGGCCAAATATCAGAAGAGCGGCCTGGCGAAGCATTGGAAGGCGCTCAAGAGTGAGGGAGCGCGTTTGAAGTTCTGCCGCGATCTGGGAATCGAGCGGGGCACCGCGCAGAAACTCGCCAAACAAACGTCAGCTCCAATATCGCAGCTGAGTGCTCAAGTGAAAAAGGCAACGACTGTCATCGATAGGGCTATTCAACGGACCCAGGCTCTCAACCTTCATGACCCAAAGGATTGCATGATGCTCTCCAAGGTGGGCTCTGAGGTTAAATGCGATTTGACCATGGGCGCAAAAACTCGCAACAACTCTGTGCTCGACGAGGCGCTCAAACAAGTCGCGGCGCAAGCTCATGACCAGAATACTGCTCGTGAGGGACTATTGAGCGTTGCGGAGGTGGCCATTGGAATTTTTGGTGGGATAGAGGGAAGTGTGGCCGGCCATGTGGTGCGTTGCCTCAATGAAACGGTGAAACTCGATCGCGCGCAAAGAGCGCGAGATATCGGAAAAGTGGGCAGGATTGGCCTCGCCGGTATTTCCACGACTGAAGATGCTCGGAGCACCGCAAAGACGTTGAAGAAGGTCGAGAAGGATGGTTTGGTTGCGGTAGCTAGCAGTCTCGTCGGGGTCGCCGGAAGTGCTCTCATTTCGAAATTTGGCACGCTAAAGGGTATGAAGGGCGCGAAGGTCAACAAGGCTGCCCAAGACCTCCAGGCCAAGGCGGCACGTATCACTCGTTATGCGCCCAGTGCGGTGGTTGCTAGCGCAGGAGAGAGTGCCAAGGCCTTGAAGCCCACCAACACCCCGCGATAAGGTTTCCCCATGGCTGAGATCTTTACCATCGACAACGTGCCAACCACGGTGACCGACACCCTCTTCATCACCGAGAGCCCTCTGGGAACCAAAACCACGCGGTGGAAGGTAAAGGAGCTTCAAGACGCGGACGGGAGCCTCCTCGTCTTTGCGGACAGGTGTGGGGAGGCGACCCTCTTTCGCCCCCTTGCTCCCGGAACTAGCGCGCCTCGCGATATCCCTTGGGATTACAAGGCGAACGTCTGGGCCAGATCCGTCGCTCATGGGGGGCGTGGCCCCCTGGTCTACTCCACCGGTGAGAGCGCCGAGGAGCGCTTCCTGCGGATAGGCAGTGACTATTGGCAGATGGACGACCACGTGGCGTGCTACGGGCCCCATGATCACTACCTCGCTCGCACAAACACGCCGGCGATGGAGACGCGGCCTCTGAAACCCCTCAACCTGAAGGCAAAGAGTGTAAGGCATGCTCGGATCGGCTGGGGCTTGATCGGTGTGATATCGGTTTGGAGCGTGGTCTCCATGATACTCGGCAGGAGTTTGGGCTTTGCGTTTGCGTACGCAGCGCTCGGTTTCGGCGTCATGGCTCTCAACACGTTTCGTCGTGCGCCACGCTCCTTAATGGTCTTCAGCGCGAGCGTTGGTCTCTTCGTGCTGAGCTCAGCTTTCCTCGAGCCCCTCGTGGCGAGCTGGGTTCCAGCCCAGAGCGCTATCCCAGTCTTGGCGTTGGCCTGGCTCGTGGCGATGACGCTGCTGAGCGTGATCTGGCAGCGCGGCTTCTACACCGTGGGCGATGCCGCCACGAAGGCGAGCTTTTTCATTGTCTTTGGCTACATCTTCGCAACACTGCTGATAGATGGCCACTGGTTGCCCCATCGCTGGTGGTCGACCTTTCACGATGCCCCCCAGTGCTACATCTGGTTGGCACTTTTTGTTGGTGCGTTGATTTACTACGCCATCGACTATCGGAAGGTGCCGCTCTCTTATGTTGGTTTCTCGAGGCTTCGCGCAGAGCTTGTGGAGCGGCTCGCGAACGAGCGTGCCCTGCGCCATGCCAAGCTCATGGGCGACGCCGCAGATGACCTGGCCGATGCTGTCCACCTCTCCCACGATTCTCGGGTGCGACGATACT
>JAFCZD010000945.1 GCA_019314525.1 Deltaproteobacteria bacterium | reverse complement strand
TCGACGCGGTTCGAGGTCACCGACTGGCCGGGCATGCAGGGACACAACTGGGGCCGCGCTCACGCCGAGCGCTACGCCTGGGCGCACTGCAACGTCTTCGACGACCCCGGCGACGCCAGCCAGGAAGGGGCCATCTTCGAGGGGTTCTCGGCGCGGATCAAGCTGGGCCCCATCACCACGCCGTTTTTGACGCTGGTCAAGCTCGTGCATCGGGGCATCACCTACGACTTCACCGACGTGACCTGCTGGCTGCGCGCCTCATCGACCCTCGAGCACACGTCCTGGGACTTTGTCTGCGTCAAGGGCCGCCAGCGCCTCATCGGCAGCCTTTGGACCACGCCGGACCGGATGGTCGGGCTCACCTACAGAAACCCCAACGGGGACCTCATCCAATGCCTCAACAGCAAGATCGCCCACTGCGAGCTGCGTCTGTTGGAGGACGGCGCCACCCGCATCAGCCTCCGCTCCCACTCCAAGGCCGCCCTCGAAGTGGCCGTCAAAGAGACCGATCATCCCGTAAAGATGTACGTGTAGAGCCTCGCGATAGTATTGGGCTGGCAGGCTGGCAGGCTGGCAGGCTGGCTGGCGGGTCCGACGAGAACGTCATCGAGTCGGTGACGCTCACTTTCGACTTCTTCGAGCTGATTCAGCAGCATCCGGAATATTTGCTCTCCGGCGCACTTGTCAGCACCCTCGGTCACGATAAACGCGCTTGATAGCAAGCGTTCACTTGCGATGGGGCGCAGACATGAGTACCATGGGTCATGGTATCTGCGCAGGAGAGCAAGTAATGCGTTCCATGGATTTTTTCGACAAACACCTCGTCTTTACCCACGGCGAGTTCGTGTCTGCACACACGGCCACTGGTCGGAGTCCGAACACAAGCAACACCCTGCTCCGGAAGCATGTCGCCGCCGGCCGGATACTGAGAGTACGACGAGGCCTCTACGCCGTCGTTCCGCGTGGAGCTGATCCGCAGTCGGCTCCCGTGGATCCGTACCTCGTCGCGACCGCACTCGTCGACGACGCGGTGGTCGCCTACCACGCTGCGCTCCAGTTCCACGGGAAGGTCTACTCGGTGTCGCGCCGCTTCCACTACCTCACATGCGCGCGGGCGCGCCCCTACTCCTTTCGCGGGGCCGACTTCGTTCCGGTGCGTGTGCCCGCATCACTGCGAAACATTTCCGACCTCGGTGGCGGCGTCCGCGAGCATCCGCACGCGGGTGGGACCGCGCGAGTGACGACACTCGAGCGTGCGCTCGTCGATGTTTTCGACGCGCCGGACAAGGGAGCCGGATGGGAGGAGGTCTGGCGTTCACTCGAGCACGTGGAGTTCTTCGATCTCGACGCAGTCATCGACTACGTGGATAAGCTGGGTTCAGCCATCGCTGCGGCCCGGGTAGGTTTCTTCTTGGAGCAGCATCGCGACGCGCTCATGGCGGAGGACACACACCTCGATGCGATCGCGCAGCTCGGCCCCAACGAGCCGCGTTACTTCGATCCTGGACGCCAGTCTGGAAAGCTCTTGACGCGTTGGAACCTCGTCGTTCCGGAGCAGGTTCTGTCGCGGAGTTGGGGGGAGGTGATCTGATGGTGACCGAGACGGATCTTGTTCGTGCTGCAGCTGACACCGGGTTTATGATCGAAACCCTCGGGAAGGTGGAACGCCTGCTTGCGCTGCTTGAGGGGCTTCGAAGCCACCCCTTCCTCCAGGGGAGGGTGGCCTCATCCCAATGCTCCGAGCCGACATCGCTCCGGCCCGGAGGCAGATCACGACGTGGACGCAGCAACTCGTCGCAGAGTGCAAGGATCTGTTGACCGTCGTGCTACCGCTGGAGGAGCCAGAGCGAAGATTTCTCGACGCGCTGAACGACCGCGGCGACATCGTCCCCGAGCTGTTGACGGACGATACACACCTGCAAGACCTGATTCGGGCCCATCCCGGGCTACTGTGGAAGGCGCTCAACGTCAAAAAGCACATCGAGACGCCGACCGACGAAACAACCTGAGCACCGGAATCCACCCACAAAAAGGTGAATGAGCCCCAGAAGTGGCGCCGGGGAGGGGTTCTTACTTCCACATGGCGCCGAGGCGCTTGGCGAGGGCTGCGTGCTTTTTGTTGTCCTTGCACTTGATCATGACCTGCATCCGGCCGCGCATGAAGGCGCTCTTGGACCTGTCAGTCTTGATCAG
>JAFCZD010000944.1 GCA_019314525.1 Deltaproteobacteria bacterium | reverse complement strand
CCAGAGCTCGGGGACCAGGCGCTCTTGCGCGGCATCCATCACCTGCTGCTCATCGAAGCCGCCGCCATCGTCGGAGCGCCCGCTGCGCCCAAAGCCAATAGCCCCAGACCGCGCAGCGGCCTGACCAGCGAACCCCAGGTTAGAGGTCATCACCACCAGGGTATTGGCAAACGACACCGTGCGGCCAGGCCCATCGGTCAGACGCCCATCGTCGAGCAGCTGCAACAGCAGGTTGAGCACGTCTCTATGCGCTTTTTCAATCTCGTCGAACAGCACGATCTGGAAGGGCCGCTTGCGCACCCGCTCGGTGAGCTGGCCCCCCTCACCGTAGCCCACATACCCTGGGGGCGCTCCAACCAGCCGGGACGAGGAGTGCCCCTCGGCGAACTCGCTCATATCGATGCGCACCAAGGCATCGCGCCGCCCATAGAGCAGCTCAGCCAGCACCTTACACAGCTCGGTCTTGCCAACTCCGGTGGGGCCCAAAAAGAGAAAGCTCGCGATTGGCCGATGGCCGTTGAAGCCGGCATACCCACGCCGGATGGCATCGCTGATGCGGGCCACCACGGTATCGTGCCCAACAAAGGAGCGGTGGATCACTTCTTCTGCCTTGGCCAGATGATCGAGATCCGCCGCGGCCAAGCGCTCAAGCGGCACCTCGGTCTGCTCATGCACGAGGCGAGCGATGTCATCGCGCTGCACCACGTCAACGCCACGCCGCCGCGCCCGCGAACCCGCGAGGTCGATCAGGGCAATGGCCTTATCGGGCAAACGCCGATCCGGGATGAATCGCGCGCTCAGGCGACAGGCGGCCTGCACAGACTGAGGCGAATATGACACATGGTGATGGCCGGCGTACGTGGCCACCGCGGTCTCGAGGATCAGGATGGCGTCGTCTTCAGAGGGCTCGTCGATGAGCACCGGCGTAAACCGTCGCTCGAGGGCAGCGTCTTGCTCGATGTACTTTTTGTACTCCTCTTCGGTTGTAGCCCCAATGCAGGGGAACTCCCCCCGCGCCAACGCGCTCTTGAGCTCGTTGGCCGCGTCTTGGGCGCCTTCGCCCGACGCGCCCGCGCCGATCAGAGTGTGCAGCTCATCAATGAACACCACCACCTTGCCGCGCGCGCTAGCCACCTCTTCTTTGATCAGAGACAAACGTTCGCTAAAGGCACCTCGCAGGCTCGTACCCGCCACCAGGGAGCCTGTGTCCAAGGAGACGATCAGGCGATCGGCCATGTGGGCCACGTCTTCGTCGCCGCGCGCGATCTTGACGGCCAAGCCCTCGGCGATAGCGGTCTTGCCCACGCCAGGTGGCCCCACCAAGCAGGGGTTGTTGGCCCGACGTTTGCCGAGCACGTCGATGAGCTGCAGCATCTCTCGATCACGCGCCACCACCTCGTCGAGGCGACCATCTTCGGCCTGGGCGATCAGATCGACCCCAACCTCGGCCAGGGTGGGGAACACCTCAGGGTCGAGGCGCGGCGCAAGGCGCGGCTTGTTCGTCTTGTTCTCTTTCGCGGCAGGCGCGGCATGGGCCGCATCAGCGGCCGGGACATCACCGGGCCGCGGGACGGGGGCGTCATCGAGGGCCGCGGGGGCCTCTCGCTCAATCACCACCTCCTGCTCACGACGCGGGCTGCGCCGCCGGGCCGTGGCCGCCAATCCCCGCCCCGCTGATGTCGGCTTACGATTGGCACGAGCCAGCTCGGTTTTGAGGCGGCGCGGCATACCGTGGGACAGATACTGCATGGCCGTGTTGCGCAGCGCGGTAATGGGCACCTGAGCCTTATCCAAAATATAGTAGGCAAAGGTATCCCGCGTGCGGGTGATGGCGATCAACAAATGCAGGGTGTCGACCTCGGCCGAGCCCGCGGACTTAGCCACACGACGGCTGACGTCCTTGATGTACCCAATCACCTGCCGCTCTTCGGGCTGCATGCTCGTGATCTGGTCGAGGACGGTCTCTTCGGTGATCTCGCGCTCGTTGAGCAGCGCCTTGGCTTTGCTGGGAAATGTAAACAGAGCCAGCAGCAGGTGGGCGGAGTTGAGCTGCTGGCCAACTTCGCCAGCGATATCCTCGGCCTCGCGCACGGCCTGCATATACTCCATGCCGTCAGTGGCGGTCACCGGAAACCCTCCTGTTGTGCCAATCACTTACGATTCGTTATCGCATACCGCAGACCCAAGATCAATCG
>JAFCZD010000290.1 GCA_019314525.1 Deltaproteobacteria bacterium | reverse complement strand
TCGCCTCAGCTGGGTTGAGCGCGTCATCCACCTCGTAGCTGAAGAGGTGCCCTCCGTCGCACAAGAAAACGAAGCGTCCTCCCGCTCCGTCGACTTGCACTTGTGGGGGGCAGATATCCTGTCGCTCGGGGGCTGGCGATGTCAGTCGCTGCACCTGAACGAGCAGCCCCATGAGTTGCGCTGCGTTGAGGGGACCACGGCCGATCTCCGTGGCGTCGCCGTTAGCCTGCTGCAGGTCAGCGCTGATGCCTTGGGTCGAGACGGCGAAATTCGAGGGTGCATTCATATCAACCCATTGTCTCCTTCTTCAAGGCGTTGAGGCAAGGTGCGAAGCTGGGTGGTGCGAAGCTGGATGCTTGCGCGATGGTTGTCCAAGCCGGTGAGTAGAGCTATGGTCGCGACCATGCGCACCTACATGTTATTGGCCGTCACCCTCGCAGGTGGTCTCGTGTTCGGATGTGAGAGTTCAGAGCGGGTCGTGGATGACGCAAAAGTTGGTGACCTCGCCGATGGCGCCGCCCTCGTGCCTGACACTGTGACCCGCGACGACACGACCCACGTCGACACGAACACCACCAGAGAATGCGTGCACCCCACCGACTGCGCCTTGCGTCCGGCGAGCTGTTGTGGAGAGTGCGGAGCCTACACACGAGACGACATCGTCTCCTTGCCTCATGCAAGGCTGCATGACTATGCGAGCACCCATTGTCCAGCCGACGCAGCTTGCCCACCCTGCTACCGGGATCCGCCACCAGACCTCTTGGCGGATTGCACCAGCGCTGGGGCTTGTTCCTATGTCGATCTCTATGACCCCGGAGAGGGTCACCGTTCGGAGTACACCAGCTGCGACAACGACAGCAACTGCGTGCTTCGCGTCACCGACTGCTGCGAGTGCGGCGCGTCTCTTTCGCTGATGAACCTTGTCGCCATTCGCCAGGACAAGAGGGCGGACTTCGAGCGGCTGCTCTGCGAGCCTGGTACTGGCTGCCCTGAGTGCGTGTTGGACTATGCCCCCTACTTCACCTGGTGCGGCGCGGACGCTTCAGGTTTGCCCAAGCGCTGTCGTGTGGACATGGTGGGGCCCTAAACAACCAGAACACCCTGGCACACCTGGCACGTGCCATAGGATGTGCTAAGTCATCCACAAAGACCATTGAGGTGAGATATGCAGACGATGTTGCCCAAATTTATTCAGCCCTACTATCCCATGATCGAGGGCGTGGTCATCGCCCTCGCGATCCTCATCGTGGGTTGGATCGTCAGTAAGCTCTTCGAAAAGTGGGTCATCGCGGGTGTGCGGCGCTCCAAGATCGATGAGGCCCTCGGGCGCTTCGTCGGTGGGCTGACACGCTATGCGGTGCTCGCCGCGACCTTCATCGCTGCGTTGGGCGCCGTGGGCATCCAGACCACCAGCCTGGTGGCGATCTTTGCTTCAGCCAGTCTTGCTGTTGGCCTAGCGCTCCAGGGCAGCCTCGCCAACTTCGCCAGTGGTGTGATGCTGCTCCTTTTTCGGCCCTTCGCTCTCGCTGACTTTGTCGTCGTGGCTGGGAAGACCGGCACGGTGGACGATATTGGCATCTTCGTCACCTCCCTCGTCACCCCTGATAACGAGAAGGTGATCATCCCCAACAAGAAGGTCACCGACGACATCATCGTGAACTACACAGCACGCGGTCAACGCCGCGGTGCCATCGAGGTCGGCGTCGCCTATGGGAGCGATGTAGGCAAAGTGCTCGAGGTGTTGGTGCCCGCAGCCAAGAAGGCAGAACTCGTGCTTGGTGATCCAGAGCCAGCGGTGGCCTTTGTGGGTCTTGGTGCCAGCTCTCTCGATTTCAAGGTGTTGGTCTGGTCCAAATCAGAAGACTACCTTGGCATGCTGCACAACGTACGACACGTGGTCTATGACGCCCTCAACGAGGCTGGCATCGAGATCCCCTTCAATCAGATCGTGGTGCATAACGCCGATAAGGCGTGAGCGTGTGTGTGCTGAAGTTTCGCAGCATGCTTGAAGCTTAGAAAGCACGCGAACTTCGAACTCGTGACCGTCTTCGTGCGCTTCGGGTCTTGACGGATAAGCCGGCGACCGATAGTCAGCATTAGGCCTTGGTGGGCACCTTCTTGGTGGGTGTGCTTTTGGCTGGCGCCTTCTCCGCTGGCTTCTTCACCGGCGCTGGCTTCTTCACCGGCGCTGGCTTCTTCACCGGCGCTGGCTTCTTCACCGGCGCTGGCTTCTTCACCGGCGCTGGCTTCTTCACCAGCGCGCTCACAGGGTGTTCCGCCGAGAGCGGAATCAGCAACTCCACGCGATCATTGATACCGCTGAATTTGTAGCCAATGAGCTTCATCGCGCCCTCGCCATTGGCGATGAGGCGCTCTCCCGAGAGCCCCTCTTCGATGAGGATCTCTCGCACCACGGTGGCACGGGCCAGGGAGAGCGCTAGGCGTTTTTTCCGCGGCGTGCGGTGGCTGGTGTAGCTGGTGATCATCGCAGGGTACTTCGCGTAACTCTTGAGCACAGCGGCCAGCTGCAGCAGAATCGCGCGCTTTTTTGGGTGCGGCATGCTCTTGGTGGAAGCGAAGAGGAAGTTCACGCGCACTTCAAGCTTCGCGCTCTCCTCTTCGGTGGCCCGCAAGCGCACCGAGACGCCACGGTGTTTGGCGGCCACCGCGGCGAGATCTTGCTGCAGCGCAAGGTTCTCTGCGCCATGGGAGGCCACCGCTTTGTCACGCAAATAGAGGGGACGCGCCGCAAGATATGCGGCTTCGGCCTTCTGTTTGGCGATGTTGGCCGCAGCGACGGCTGCCTTGATCTTGTTGCTGGTGAGCTTCTTTTCGGCGCGGGCGATCATCGATTTGGCGATGCGGTAGAGCTTCTTCGCGTGCCGTGGCGCTTCAACAGTCTCGGCCATTTTCAGCGCCAAAGAGGCCTCACTGAGGCGGTGACGCGCCGTGGCGGCTTGCTGCACTTCTGAAAGGTGCATCGCTTTTTCGCGTGTGTTGATGCGCGCTACGGCGAGCTCCTCGTGGAGGGCGATCAGCTCCTTGGTGCGCGCCAGTTGTGCCGTGGTGGTCTTGTCTTGTTCTTTGGTCAGCGCGATCTCTCGCGCCAAGCGGGCCATTTCGGCGCGAGTTCGGTGCTGCGTTGCCCGGGTGCGTGCGCGGCGCAACGACAGGCGCCCCACGTGGGCAAAGTGCTGGGCGAGGGCGAGGTCGTTGTCGTGCCAGGCCTCCACAGCTTGTTTGTAGGCGACCTCGCTGCCCGCATAGAGCACACGTTCAGAGTGCTGCATGCCCTCGGGGGGGCCTTCGGCGCGGAGTTGCTCCAAGAGCGCGATTTCTGCGGGTTTGGGTATGGTCGCGCAACCGACGGCGAGGCTCCCAATGAGTAGGAGCATGGCGGGCGCCCATGGGTGGTGGTGTCTTTTCATTGGCGCGTTACCTTCAGTAGTTCCAAATACTCATCCCGCTCCCCGAGCTTGGTTTTACGCTCGCCAAGCTGACGTCGAAGCTGCGCGAGTTGTTTTTTGAGCGTGGAGACGCGGCGTTTGAGGTTTGCGAGGGTGATCAGCTCTCGCGCCAGGTCTAGCTCGAGGCGAGCCCGGAGGAGCGCCTGCTCACCTTTTTTGGGCTCGTCCTTTTTGCCGGCGCTGCGGGCCTCGAGGGCCCAGGTCTTGGCTCTTTGAAGGACCTTGGGAGCCACACCTAGGGTGTCCTTTTGGGCGAGAGTCAAGACCTCGACCTCTAGGGCGGCGGCGCGTTTGTCTAGTGGGGCTGGTACATTCTCTTTGTCAGCCGCCCTCGCGTTGGTGTGAACCAGCGCCAAGAGCACACCAATGATGGTGTACCGCAGGGTTTGCGTCATGCTTCGCTCCCGTGATTGACAGTAGTATAAGCCTACTCAAGCGCGGGATTGCGAGTCAATGTTGACTCTCGTGTTGACGTTGACCCGTCAGGGCCTCGGTGGCGCCGCGGGCGGCGAGGGCGAAGACCACGGCAAGTAGGGCGATGGCTAGCCAGATGGGGCTGAAATCTGTGGGACGCGAGCGGATCACCGCCACTCCCACGGGCACGGCATTGAAGAGAGCGTGAGCCACCACTGGAGCGGTGAGGGAGCGTGTTTGCTCATAGAGAAAGGCGAGGATGCCACCGAGGAAAAAGGCCCAAAGGGTTTGTCCCAGGCCCTTGTGCAGCAGCGCGAAGATCACGGCGCTGATGAGGGCGGCTGTGAGGGGGCCCAAGCCTTGGCGCAGGCCGCGGTAGATCAGGCCACGGAAGGCGACCTCTTCCGCGAGAGGAGAGAGCAACGTGACCTGGACCACGATGGTTGTTACGTGCAGCCCCACGGTACCCTGGGCGGCATCGTCGCTGGTAGCGAGCATCACGAGGAGGTTGGCGGCGGCGATGAACGCGCCGAAGAGCATACCTGTAGCTACGCCAAGGCTTCGCTGGAGAGGCTGCCGTGCTGTGCCATTGTTTGGCATCAAAGGCACGAAGCGCGAGGCCATGAGGGCTGTGGCGAGCATCGTCATATGGGGGAGCAGGCGAGCTGCGATGGCATGGCCCTCGCTCAAGTGAAAGACAAGACGATGGGCGATGAGCGGACACATCATCGCCATGGCGGGTGCAGCAGTGCGATTGCCAGCTCTCAGAGGCGCTGTCGACATTATCTCGGACTCATGCTTGGTTGATCTGGGCCATAGGTTGGAGGTCTGACAACCGACCAGAAGAGATGTTCCGTGGAGGCTGCAGATACCGAGAATTTCCCGCCTTGATGGTAATTCCTCTGATTATCAACTCTTAACAATCCAGATAGTCCCATGAAGACCGATGGTTAGGGCCTACGCTTCGGATCAAGCCCTTGACAGGGCTGTGATCACCGTCACGATCATTCGCGTCCGGTAGGGGAAGTTTCAGCGCTCATTCCGGGCACACTTTTTAATAGCTTTTTTTGCCCATTGACGCTTGGCTCCGGGGTCTGGTTTCGGCCCTGGTTCCCCAAGAGGATTTCGATGTTCGACGATCGCCCAACACCACTGACTCCACTCCCGCGACGCGAGACGCGTACGAACCATGTACGGGCACGGCTCGCCGAGTTGGCGGCTTTGGACCCCACGCGCCTCGCGCCAGCTCAACGCTCCCTTCCAGGTGACCTCTCTTTGTTGGAGCGCTACGTGATGGGTGAGGTGCAGGGTCGGTTGATGGCCATCGAATGTCTCCAACTCTCCAAGCGCATGGCCCGCGATTTCGAGGCCATCGAGACCGAGCTGCTCTCCGCCGACGAGATTTCTCGTCGCCGTGACGCACGCGGCCGGGGGGAGCGCCGCCGCCATGGGCGCGCCGAGGGCTACCGTTGGGCGCAATCCAAGGGATTGCCTCCACGCATTCGCTAGATCGCTCACATAACCTGTGAGTGATCGAGCCAGCTACCGAACCCTATCCCCGTCGCCCACGCATCTTCCACAAGGGTAGCAACAAGACCGCCCCTACGAGGGACGCCACGATCCACAAGCCGAAGCCGCCGCCCCATCCCCAGCGATCCACCGCCACCCCCGTGCCTGCGCTAGAGACGATGGCGCCGATATAGGAGAAGAGGCCGGTGATGCCCACAGCCGCCGCGGCGACCTGGGTGCCGCAGGCGTCGGCGGCTGCGACGCCTGCCACCAGCATTTGGGGGCCATAGGTGAAAAATCCCACAGCGGAGAGGGCCAGGGCATCCAGCCAGGGGTGTCCAGGTGGGACAAGATAGAAGCCAGCCATGGAGAGCGCCACGGCAAAGAGGGAGATGATCACCACCGGCGCGCGGCGCGAGTTGAAGAAGCGGTCTGTGAGCCAGCCAGCGAGCAGCATGCCTGGGATGCCCGCGAACTCGATCAAGCTCGCGAGCTGTCCTGCCACCCCGAGGCTCTGTCCTTTGGCTTCCACCAGATATTTCGCGGCCCAATCGAGGGTCCCATAGCGCACCACATAGATGCAGAGGGACGAGAGCGCCAGCAGCAGCAGCCTCGGGTTGAGCAGCACGCGGGCAACGATGAGCTGCCATTGGGAGCGCTCTGAGTCCTCAGGTGATATGAGCTCTGGGTCATCGCGATAGACGTCGATGGGCGGCAGACCCAGGGCTTCGGGCCGGTCGCGGACGCGGTCGAGGATGAAGAGCACACCGAAGAGCGCGATCACCGCCGGGCCCCAGAAGACGGCGCGCCAGCCGAAGGCCATGCCCAGCCAGCCGGCGATGACCAAGATCAGCCCGCCTCCGGCCTGATGGGAGATATTCCACAGCGCCCACTTCGTGCCACGCTCTGAGATGGAGAACCAACGCACGCAAATCTTGGCCGATGGCGGCGCACCTGTGGCCTGAAACACGCCGTTGAGCAGCCAGAAGAGCGAAAAGAAGAAGAGCGAGTGAGAGAAGGAAAAGAAGATGTTGAGCAGCGCCGAGACGAAGAGCCCAAAGGCCATGAAACGCCGGGGATCGATGCGATCGCTCACCAGCCCAAAGAGGGCTTTGGAGGTGCCATAGCTGACATAGAGCAGAGAGCCGAGGACGCCCAGCTGTGTGTTGCTGTAGCCGAGATCGGCGGCGAGCAGTGGCAGCGCGATGGAGATATTCTTGCGCACAAAATAGAAGAGGCCATAGCCGATGATGCTCGCGTAGAGCATGCGTCGCCGCCAATGGCGATAGGCGCGCTCCACCTCAGGCTCGGGCAGGAGCGGGATCGCGGGTCTTTCACCGAAGAGTCGTTGGAGGAGCTTGATCATGCCAGCGGAGCCTAGACGTTCATGGCCCCAATTGCATCACTTCGCTGACTTGGAGTGACCTAGAGTAACCTAGAGCCCAAGGGCGCGCAGGATGGCATTGTAGCGTAGTGAGCAGGCACCGCAGCGAGCAACGCAGCTATCGCGCAAGATCAGTTCGAGATCTAATCTGTCTAGTGCTGGTTCCTATAAGACTTGACCCATGACGAGGATCGTTTCGGGGTCCACTTCCAATCGATCTTTCACAAGTGCTTGAGCTGGGAACTGCCAGGCCATGGACCTTGTGATTTGTCACAGGTGTTGATGAGCTGAGCTATCCCTGTCCTTCAGATCCTCGCGTCAGTCCAATGGGCGCTCAATGTCAGCCTATGGCATGCC
>JAFCZD010000943.1 GCA_019314525.1 Deltaproteobacteria bacterium | reverse complement strand
GGTCGATGCCCAGGCCACAATGGCCTCCATCCAGGCCGAGCTCACCAAGAGCGGCAACTTCGCCGCGCTGGCCAAAAAGCACAGCAAGGGTCCCGAGGCCTCCACCGGCGGTGACCTGGGGTGGCTGGGTGACAGCCCTGAGCACAAGATCTTCTTGCAGGCCACTGCTTCGTTGCAGACTGGCGATGTCAGCCCACGCGCGGTGCGTAGTCCAGCGGGTCTCAACGTGCTCAAGGTCGAGGAGGTGCGTGCACCCCGTCAGAAGGCCTATGAGGAGATCAAGGGTCAGGTGGCGCGCGACATGCTGCTCGACGAGCACGGCGCGGCCAAAGCCAAGACCGCGGCTGATGCCTGGCTCGCCAAGCTCAAAGGCGGCGTGGATGTGGAGCGCATTTCTTCGGTTCGCCCGGAGGCGGCTCCGGGCCAGCCTGTGGCTCCCCCGCCCCTCGATCGTCCCTATTTGGAGACCACCGACTGGATCACCCGTGATCTGCAGGCCATCCCTCGCATCGGTATCGATCGCAGGCTGATGGGGGACATCTTTACCTTGGCAGACGACCATCGCCTGCTCGAGAAGGTGTACCGGGTGGGGCGGCATTTCTACGTGGTGTGGCTCGCCGAAAGGCAGCAGCCAGACATGGGGCAGTTCTCCATGGCGGTGACCTACCTGCGCAGCTCGGCCCTGCAGCGCAAGAGCAACTACGTTCTGTCGGTGTGGCTCAAGGCCATGCGGGAGCAGGCCGAGGTGAACATCAATCAGGGCCTCGTGAGCGCACGGCAGAGCGCTTCCTGAGCCTATCGCCCGAGTGAAGCGGAGGGGATGTGAGCCCGAAGAAGCGCGGTCAGCGTAGCCCGAAATTCATCTTCGTCACTGGTGGTGTGGTCAGCTCGTTGGGCAAGGGGCTGGTGGCCTCTGCCCTTGGGGCCATGATGGAGAACCGCGGCCTCAAGGTCTCTCTGCTCAAGATGGACCCCTACGTCAATGTAGACGCCGGGACCATGAACCCGTATCAGCACGGCGAGGTGTACGTCACCGATGATGGCGCCGAGACGGATCTCGATCTCGGTCATTACGAGCGCTTCACCTCCGCGGTCATGTCCCAGAAGAATAACGTCGCCACCGGGCGTATTTACGAGCGGGTGATAGCGAAGGAGCGGCGCGGCGATTACCTTGGTGCCACGGTGCAGGTTATCCCCCATGTCACCGACGCCATCAAAGAGGCGGTGTACGACGCGGCAGAGGGCGCTGACATCGCCATCACCGAGGTGGGTGGGACGGTGGGCGATATCGAGGGTCTCCCCTTTTTGGAGGCCATTCGCCAAGTGCCCTACGACGTGGGCCGTGAGAACGTGTTGTTCATTCACGTTACCCTGGCCCCCTACCTGCCCATGGCCCACGAGATGAAGACCAAGCCCACCCAGCATTCGGTGGCGGGCCTGCGTGGTATCGGCATTCAACCCGACGTGTTGGTGATACGATCTGACCGCCCTTTGACCGAAGAGGCAGTGCGCAAGATCGTGTTGTTTGGCAACGTGGAGCAGGGCTGTGTGTTCAATTCTATTGACGTGCCCACTGTGTATGAGCTGCCCTTGTTGTTGCACAAGCAGGGCCTCGACAACAAGGTAGCCGAGCTACTCAATATCTGGTCCCGGGGGGTCGAACTCGATCGCTGGGAGCAGGTGGTGGCGGACCTCAAGCGGCCGACGCGTGAGATAGAGATCGCCATCGTGGGCAAGTACGTGCATCTGGTGGAGTCGTACAAGAGCCTGCATGAGGCGCTCTTGCATGGCGGGCTGCCGGCAGGTGTGCGGGTGCAATGTCGCTACGTGGACGCCGAAGAGATTTCAGCGGACAATGTGGCCGAGATGCTGGGCAGCGCAGATGGTGTGTTGGTGCCTGGCGGGTTTGGTGAACGCGGCCATGAAGGCAAGATCGCGGCCGTCGGTTACGCTCGTACAAATGGTGTTCCATTTTTTGGCATTTGTCTGGGCATGCAGATGGCGGTGGCCGAGGTGGCCCGAAGCATGGCCAACCTGGCGGGCGCCGACACCACGGAGTTCGTGCCGACAACGCCCCACCCGGTGATCGCCATGATGGACGACCAGCGCAATATCACCGACAAGGGCGGTACCATGCTGCTAGGGGCTTATCCCTGCGCCCTCGTTAAGGGCACTCGTTCGCGGGCCATGTACGGC
>JAFCZD010000942.1 GCA_019314525.1 Deltaproteobacteria bacterium | reverse complement strand
GATGTGCACCTTTCCGTTGCTGTCCGTGCCCAAAGACGAGTGCCAGCCAACATCGCCTGCGGCATCGAGTGTGGTGGTGACCCAGGAGCCTGAGGCGTTGGTGGCATATTTGAGGTCATCGTTGGTGAAGTCGAGGTAACTGATGTGGACCTTATCGTTTTTGTCCACGGCGAGGGAGGTGAACATACCCACGCTGCCCATGGCGTCTACGGTGGCAAAAGCCCACGAGCCCGAGGTGTTGGTGGCGTATTTGAGGTCATCGTTCGTCGAGTCGTAGTAGCAGACGTGGACCTTGTCGCTGCTATCCACAGCCAGGGAGGTGTAGTTGCCAACATCCCCCGTGCTATCGAGGGCGGTCGTGACCCAGGCCCCTGAGGCGTTGGTGGCGTACTTGAGGTCATCGTTGGTGGAGTCATAGTAGCTGATGTGGATCGTATCGTTTTTGTCCAGGGCCAAGGAGGTGTCCATGCCCACATGGCCTGTGGCATCAAGGGTCACAGGCCCCGCTGCAGTGCAGCTGGCGGTCACGCATAGCCCCTCGTCGCACGTGCCGGCGCTGCAGCTTCCACAGGAGGTTTGGCATTGCGGGTCTAGCCCGCAAACACGGCCAGAGCAGTTGGGTGTGCAGCACGCGTTACCCCGGCAGACCTGGCCCGTCGCACAACAGGTCGCGCCGCAGGTGAGGACATTGCAGATACACGAGCCCTGATCACATGTGGCGTTATCTGGGCAGTTCCCCGTCTGGCATCTGCCCCCGCAGCCGTCGGGCTCGCCACAAGCTTTGCTATCACAGGAAATCTGACAGCAGCTCGCGGGCTCGTCGGTCCTGTTGTTGCAGTCGTTGTCCTTGGTGTCGCAGCGCGTTTCAACGGGCTCGTAGACGGCCCCGTTGATGGCTGCTTGAGCCGCATAGGTTGCAGCGTCGCAGGGGAGCCATCCGGATGTGCCTGCGCAAGTCTTCGTCGCACCTTGGCAGACGCCAGCCTGCTCGGCGCATGCCTCGGCGGGAAGCTTGTCAGCATCATCGATGGTACCGTTGCAGTCGTTATCTTTGCCATCGCAGATCTCCATCGATGGGCCAGCACTCCACTCGCAGCGGCCGTAGCTGCCCTCGATGCAGCGGCGCGCACCCCCTCGGCATTCGCCGATGTCATCGCAGACGGAGGTCTCTCCTGGTGAACACGCACAGGGGCTTCCCCCGCAGTTGGGCAGACACTCGCCTGCTATGCAGAGCTCTTCGTCGCGACACGAGAGCATGCCCCCCCAGTCGCTACAGTCATCTTCATCGTGTTCACCGCAGACTTCGTAGCCACCCAGGACGCAGCGCCGCTCCTCCGTCCTGCATTCATCCTGGCAAGCATCTGCGCAGTTGCCGTTGCTGCAAAATGGTGTGTCCTGTGGGCAGGGAATAGGAAGGCTCCAGGCCAGGCAGCCATCGGTGTTGACTGTGCATCTTGCGCTGCCGTTATTGACACACTTCGAGTCACCCCTTGGGCAGGCATCTGCGCAGAGGGAAAGGTTGATGTCCACGACGTCATGGGTGATCACCATCGCTTCGGTGTAACCCTGGGCGATGGGCTGACCTGCAGAGAGTCCGACCACCATGAGGTCAGCGATGTGCCCGCCCCATGTGTCTTTCAAGAGCATGACGACCCGATGGCCGCTCATAATGGCAGCGCCGCGAGCATGGGTTAGGTTCTTGGGCGTGCGCTGATCGACAAGCTCGTGCGGCACGATGCTTATGTGAAGCTGATCGATGCGGGTGCCGAGATCATGCGTCACTGTGACGCGTAGGGAGGTGGGTTGCTCCACAGTGCAGGCAGAAAGAAGGGCCAGCGCAAAGGTGACCCTGAGACCCATTTCGAGGAGCTTGCTCATAAAACCAGTACCTTGCTGTCACTCGAGTTGTCTTTGGCTTGCGATGAATCCATTTCATCGTTTACGAGAGGGAGGTGTGCTTCTTGCTGAAGAATGGAACGATTTTCCAGGGAACCAAATCAGCCCTCTCGCCCAGGTGTGATCCAAAGTGATCGATCGTGAGGCCAAGCGCAGCCAGCAGAGTGGGATGTGTGAGTGCCAACAGTAGTTTGACAACACGCGTCATCAGAGGATAGAGGATAGGGGACAGGTGTGATGCGTAGTGGAACCCCTGGAGTGACGCTTGCCGCAAGAACCCATCGCAGATGAGCCACAACCC
>JAFCZD010000941.1 GCA_019314525.1 Deltaproteobacteria bacterium | reverse complement strand
CGTAACGTGCCACGTTGGGCCGACGAGGGCATCGCCATGACGGCGGAGTCGCGCCGTAGCAAACGCCGTCGCGTCCTCGCGCTGCGACGCGCTGTGCACCACGGCCCCTTCTACCGCGCCGAAACGTTGATGAGCACCAAACGCTACCCCGAGCGCAAATACATCCACCTCTACTACGCTCAGAGTTACGCGTTGACCCGCTTCTTCATCGCGCGGGGTGGGCCCACACGCTTCATCGCCTTCTTGCAACAGCTCCGTACCAAGGGCACTCGCAAAGCCCTATGGGATAACTACCGTATCGGTGACGTCGCAACACTAGAGCGGCTCTACCTCGCCTACGCCCGATCTTTGGTACGCTCGGTAGCCTATGGAGGCTAGGCCCTGAGCTGGCGAAGCCCTACTCATGGGCTTGACCACAACGCCTGATGGAGCCTTCTTTCAGATCTACCACACGGCTATCAGCCTCGTACCTGAGCCGCGATGGCCGCGACCCATCGAATTTGCGATGGTCATGTGGCCCCATGGGTATCCATCTCCGCTGCAGAGAACACAACCATCCATCTAACTTCCTGTATTGGCGCCGCTTTCTACCAACTCACGATGCTCGTGTGGGCGCAGAACACCATGGCTGCCCCACCCATGCGCGACCGCCCCGCCCATCTCCTGGACAAGGCAGGAGCCGCCACACCCAAGGTCTGGCGAGCCTACCGACAATTTCATCGCGCCAAGAGACACCGCCCAGCAGCTTATGGCCGTTTTGTCCAGGCGCTGGTAAACGCAGACCCACAATTTGGACAAGCACTCAGAAACGCGGGGCTTGGACACTTCAACTCCACCACGAGCAGCATCAAGAGCCACAACAAGCAGCTCTGGAGCTTCATTCGAGCCGCAGGCATCGGCGAGCGGATGATCCTGCATCGCATCGTCGAGCCCTATTTTCATGGATTGGTGAACAAGACAGACCATCAGCTGCGACAGTGGCGACAGATTCCCCGCACGAGAACCACCCTAGATTCTCTATGCCGCGCGCTGGGACCAAAAACCCCTGCAGCCACGCGCCAGGCGCTGCACCGATATCTGGACACGCGTATCACGGATCTCGCTCGACAAACCCATGGCAACGACCTGGAGCTCAAGACCCTGCGCCCTGGCACCAAACGCTGGATGCATTGGCTGACGCGCTTCACGACTTCGCCCCTCGTGGGCTTCGACCCCCCGCGTGGCGTCAGCACATGCACGAGCAAATCGCGTCGGCGAAAGACTACTTCTACCTCACCAGCCTCGTCTGGCAGGACGACGCCGAGGGCCGAGCGCTGGGGAGACATGTCGCAGCCGCAAAATTGAACCTCACTCCAGAGCGGCTCCAGGGGCGCATCAAACAAGGACAAAGCATACGAGAGATCCGAAATCACCGCCTCTCCGCCGCCATCTGGAGACGAAACCGAATCGCGGGCACGACGATCTCACGCCGCCAAGCGGTGCAGAAGGTGGCCTCGATGAGCGAGCGAGAGCGGGCCCTCGCTGTGGGTCGTGAAATCAAGAAACTGGATGTTCGGATCTACCTCTCGATGATGCCTCAGCTGCGCCAGCTTGGTTTTTGGCGCCTGCTGTCACCAGCCCTCGCAAACATCGAAAGGGTTGGGGGCGAAGTCCTCATGGCCCATAGCCCACTCACCTTCAGGATCCCGCTGGCGCTGCGCAACTTATGGTCCACGACATCCCACGCCAAGCTGCTCTTGACACCAGGCGAAGTGAGCATCAGCGGCTTCAACGTAGGCGATGAGTATTATCAGAAGAAAGGTCCGCTCAAATGGCATGATGTAGGCATTCATCTGCAAGGGGATGTAGCCAACACGCAGCTGCGTAACTTCGCGCGCCATTGGGCGCGGGAAGCCGACCGAAGCCCCACGCGGGCGAGCCCCCTTCTCTTCACCGGGCTAAAACGCACCAGGGTGGGCGCGCAAAGGGGGATCAAAGAAGACGCCCGCTCCCTTGAGAACCCGCGCTTGGCGGGCGTTATCGTCGGCAGCGACGATCTCTCCAGCTCGGAGAAACCGAAGTTCAACGAGCGCGCCGAACTTGCTTATGCGCTGGCGACCTTCAAAGAGAGCTTCGTCACGACCAGCCCTTACCTCACGAGCACCTTCTTCGCGGAACGAGCCCTGGCAACAGTCAAGCGGCGGAAGGCGCAGGGCAAGGATGCGGGGGTCGAGCTGATCCTACCCGCTCAGGGCTTCGACGAGTGGACCTCCGACGGCGGCGCAGCGCACGACCTGACAGCGCAGCTCAAGGCCGCTGGCGCAAAGATCCATCATTGGGCACCGGCTCAACGGCGACGTCGTTTCAAGCGCTATGACGACAACGCCTTCATCCACGCCAAGGTCAGCCAATACGACAAGAAGGTCACCAAAGTCTCCAGCGCGAACAAGAATCGGCGCAGCCTCGAGCGGGATTGGGAGACGGGCTTTGTGACGCGCTCAAGACACATCGCTCAGGAAGTACTCCATAGGGTGATCGAGCCCACCATCGCCCAATCGACGCCGATGTTACTATTCCCGAATACTTGGTGGCACCGCGCCATGAGCCGCGTGAAGCGCTTCGTCTTCGGCAAGCTCGGCAAGCTCTACTGAACGCTCGTGGGGCCACCTATTCCGCGAGCAAGGCACGAATCAGCGCGTCCATCTCGTCCACGTTGAACGAGTTGCGAATAGAGCGCACGCGCAGGTCCTTACCAATGACGATATCCCGCGGGTAGGGGTAGCCCACGCCTGGGGGAAAATCGAATTGTGACAAGCTCCCGCCCGTATCAGCCAGCACCGGGAAGGTTACGCCTGTCTGAGCCAAGAAGTTTGCGAGGGCCTCGGGCGACTCCTGCGGATGCAAACCGTAGACGAGCACGCCAGCGTCCCTGTAGCGCTTCCACACTTGGTCCTCGATGTCTGGCAACTCCAGACCGCAGATCGGTCAGAAGAGAGCGAAGTAGGCCAACACCGTCACCTTGCCCCGAAGTGCTGAGACCTGCCCCGCGCCCGTAGGGTCGAGGAAGCCAAAGGCGTCTGTGAGGGTGTCACCCTCTCCAATCCGCGAGCTGCTGTCCTCCACCAGCACCGTGAAAGCCAACTCACGACGGGTTGCGTCCGCGTCATCGCTGGAGAGACGCAGCACGGTGCTTCCTGCTGGCGCGGGCGCTGTTCGCCTGAAAGAAAACACACCACGGTCCCCCGGCGCCACCGTCAGGCTCGCGGGCTCGATGCTGCGAGCACGCCCTCGTTGTGCACCAACACCGCGCGGCTCGGCGTCTGTGGATCAAGAGCGAAGAGCTCCTCATCAATCCAGAGCGTGGGTCCGACGTAACCAGGCTGATAGCCCAGCACATGCAGCCCCTCCCACTCGCCCACAAAGGCTGTGCTGCCGTGAAGCGCCACACCCAGGTTCTGCTCGAAGGCAACTCGAGTGCGCTCTATCGCGAGCCGGGCCAAGCTTTGGCTCTGATGCAGCGCCACGTGGTTCCAGTTGGCAATGGCCAGAAGATCACCCTGCACGTCTACGGCTTGAGCGGAGCCTCGCCCAGCGATGGTGGCGACCCTTTGGGGTGCGCGAGGATCGCTGACGTCGAAGACATCCACTCCGGCGCCTCCCATGGCCACATAAACGCGCGTCCCCTGGGCCGTCACATCACG
>JAFCZD010000940.1 GCA_019314525.1 Deltaproteobacteria bacterium | reverse complement strand
AGATCGGTGGAACATTTGCAGCTTTGCAACATTGTTCAAAGCAGCCAACGGGCTTCTGATAGGCATCAGCAAACACAACGCCCTCGGTGCGCGGATCGGGGTCACACGGGTCCAGGACGGTGTCCAACGCTACGCCGTCAGGAATGCCAAGACGGTTTTGACTCTCGGCGTGATCAAAGCTGGCAATAAGGAGTGATTCTCGATTCCATCGGATGAACTTTCCGAAAACTTTTTCAGCTGATGCACCCGCCATGGCTTGTAGCTCGGTGGTCCACATCGCACTGGCCTCATTTACCCAGACCCGCGTGCCGATAGCGGGTGCAGCCGAGATTGGCGCAGAGCAACATTCGGCCGCCCGATCTGCGTCAGCAATACAAATGAGGTAGTCGATCCCACCGCCCGACTTCGGCAGACCGACGCGTGAAGCCTTTGGCCAAACACGTTCTGCAAAAGGTTTGAAGCCACCGTATCCGTGAACGCTGTGCGGAAAAAGGCAAATGGAGTGGGAGCCGACCAGATGTCGCACTGCCCGCCGCAGCGCTCGGTCCATTGCTCTCCAATACGAATCCTCCCAGCAGATCAATATCCTCACGAAAGCTCGCCCCGGTCAGCGTTGTCGGTGTCTATGTGACCACGCTGTCGTAGCTCTGCCATCGTGTAGTCTTCGAGCCACACCTCCAGCGCCTTTGGGTCAAGCTTTCGAACAATGGCTCCTAGAGCTGTTGCTTCACAGATCCGCACCGACTTAGCAGGATCGCTCAGGTAGTTGAGCAGCCGATCAGAATGAGTCGCCACGATAAGTGCCGTTGTCGTGGCGGCCCGTTCCATCAGTCCAACGAGCCTCCGTTGCGCCGAAGGATGGATATGGGCCTCCGGCTCATCGAATCCGATGGCAGCTGGATGGTCAGGCACCAGCGTTGCAGCAAGCGCGCTTAGATACGCAAGCATCCCGTCTGACATTTGCTGGCCGAAGAACCTCTCACCGAATCGGTTGTCGGTGTATCCTAGCGCGATGCGGCCAGCTGCAATGTCGACGGGAAGGTCAATCTTCTTTACAAAAGGGAATTCAGTCTTGAATGCTCGGTCAAGTTCACTCCACTCGTCTGGAAAATCCTCACGCAAATTATAGAGAGCCGAGATGAGGTCAAAGCCTCTTCCATCGAGGCGGGTAGTTTGAGAAAGCACAGCGCTTTCTCGTGGCCCCACCCGTGGTTCACGTGGATCGCGCGCCCACCCTGGTGCAGTATAGAAGGAGGTGTAGATGGTGATGTCGCGTAGTACAGCCCTGATATTGCTCAGGGTCGGATAACGTGTGACTTGCTTGATCGCCTGAATTGCCAGCTCATCAGGCGCCACCTCAATCTCGTCCTCCTCCCCTGTGGCAACGTTCTTGGCGGTGGCAACGTTGCCGTTGCGCCGGAGGACCCACAGTGGCGGTTGCTCGAGACCTCGCTTGTAGACGTCTATCCATTCCGATTGAACACCAAAGGCGCCACGACCGGTTCCCGCCAACGCAAACCCATAACGCACGACCCCGCCGTCACGCTCAGTTGGAGATCCAGGTGTCGGGGCAATGGTAACCTCGATCTCGATCGGACCGACTTCGCCGTGGGTACGCACCTGCTCGAAACCACCCTTGTCCTGAAACGCGCTCAGCAGCCCTTTCTCCTCGGCGGCACCACGGCTGAGGAGGTGAATCACCTCAAGAAAGGTACTCTTTCCCGCACCATTTGGACCCACCAGGACGATCGGATAGGGGGGCTGAAAGTCGAGCACCACGTCCCGAAGCAACCGGAATCGCTTAATATTGATCGACTGAAGCATAGACTCACCGTAACACACGAGCAGCCACCAAGTAAGCGGTAGACACACCGAGGGTGTGATCGAAAGTCATCATCCGGCTCGCGAAGAACGGTGGGATGCCCCGCTACGTTGACATGGCTGAAGGGGTAGGAGGTTCAATCGCGAGAGGGGAGGGTAGGATCTACAAACTACAAACCGCCAACAGCCCTATTCGACGAAGGTCGCCAACGTCCCATCGTCCTCCATCTCTACCTCGGCCTCTTCTACCACCCGCGGCGATCGCCGGCGCGCGAGACCCAGGCGGATCAGATCCGCGCGACGGGTGAAGATCGCCCGCGCCATGCCACGCCAATCCTGAAGCCACAGCTTCAAGCGATGGGCCACGTCCATGCGCGTC
>JAFCZD010000939.1 GCA_019314525.1 Deltaproteobacteria bacterium | reverse complement strand
ATGGCGCTCAGCCTCTGGCTGCAGTGGAGCTATCTCCTGGCGCAGCTGGTGGGCATCGTGCTGGCGACGATGATCAACTTCGTCGCCAACAACCTCTGGACCTTCGCGGGCAGCACGTCTTCGGAGGGTGATGGACCAGAGGGTGAAGGTGAAGGTGACGTGGAGGCTGAGGTTACGCCTCACTGAGAGGTGGGGTTCAGGTCCTACTTCTTGGGGGGATGCTCAGATTGAAGGGGCCAATAGTCGCCTCGACGGGGTGCAATCTTCCGTCGCCGCCTCTTCCATAGCGATAGCTCACCTCGACACCAGGCTTGATCGTGTCTTTCACGAATCGTGCGGCAATCACCTCGACGATGCCTACGCATATTCAGCGCTTTGCATTTGAGGTCGATATCCAGTGACAGACCTTCTCCAACAACCCCAGACGCGATCCCTATCCATCTGCCCCATAGGGGCTTTGTCGAGGGATGGCGACAATGTCGGTCTTCTGCGTCTGTGGACTAGTACGCACACAGTGCATGTTGCTATTCGATGTAAACTTCGCATCGGAGTGTTCGTTGACGCGAGCACGCGCTAGTGGTGCAGTGAAGACCTTGGTGGGCGCCTCCAGCACTTCTGGGGAGGCGACGACGGCGGGGGAATTTTCGATCGAAGAACTAGGGCTGTTGGGGCTGTTGGTGGGTTTTTGGCACGCACGCACGCACGCACGCACGGTAGCAGCTAGTGGCGGCGGGTTGCCGCCCCGGTGGCCCGGGCGATGGAGCCGATTCTCAGCACTTGGCGCTATGGTAATGCTCAATGAAGCAAAAGAAGGCAGGGCCACCATGTCATTTCATAGCAAATGCAGTGCCGCGTGCATGTTGTGCATTCTTTCCTCCTGTCTGCTCTTGGGAGCATGCAGCAACGGGGATGAGGGCGAGCCCCTCGCAGATCCCTGGAAGACAGAGGAGTGGTTGCATTGTGGCTTGCACCGCTACGAGCGGGGACCTTTGCCACCTACGATCTGGCCCGCGGACCAAGCCGAATGGTATTATGGCGTTAACGGTTGGGGCGCTCAGCCGAAGGACGGTGATTGGCCCTCCCTCGACGACTTGGGTGGCACTGGCACTCTGGCGAAGTTAAAGGAAATGGACACCCCAGCCCTGCGGGCTCGCTACGCCGAGGGCCTCACGGACTTCGATGCACTCAAGACGCGTCTCAATGCGTCGGCAGACACCGAATATCCGCTGGAGATCTTCATCGTGATTATTAAGCACTACCTTGAGTATGGATCCTACGCGCAGATAGAAGACCCCAGCCAACACACGCCCCTTGTCGGTGCCGTAGTGCTGCCCGTGGGCTCCGATCCGGCGGTTGAAGAAAACCCCGAGCTTGCTGCCCTCATCGCTGAATTGATACGCATCCATGAAGGCTGGGAGGCCTACTAGCCACGAAGGAGCGCCTCTCTCGCGCTCCCAGCAACGCCTCCGGTGCGCTGTGGGTCTTCAATGCTGGGGAGGAGTGGATGGCACGCCCCTCCGAGTACCCGAAAGGTGTCCCTGGCGGATTCGGTGGCCATAGAGGTCGTCATCAACCAAGCACCGGGCACAGCGTTCGACATCGCTCCATGGCTCATTCGATCTTTCGTTCTCGAACGGCGCCCAAATCGTTGGTTCATTTTGAGTCGCTGCCCGCGCGGACAAGGGGATACAGGCCCTCAAGAGGACACCCGCACCATCTTGGCGTAAGATACTCTTATTAGAGAAAGAGGAGCCCCACCCATGGCCAAGCGCTTGCTTTGGACCCCTTGCGCCCTATTACTCACTGTTCTGCTCACCCTTGTGCTCAGCGGTTGCCCTACAGAGGACGCGTTGCCTGACGGCGGTGGCCTTGGCTATGAGGGCGACCCCTGTGAGAAGACCGAACAGTGTCGCCCAGAATATGTCTGTGCCAGCAACAGCACCTGCCTGCCGCGTGGGGAGCCTGGCACGGCGCTCTTGGGAGACGGCTGTGGCACGAGCACCGACTGCGTCGCCGAGCTTATTTGTTCGAGCACGCGCGTCTGCGGCAAGCCCGGCACGGGGACGGATGGGGCCTCTTGCGTGGGTGACGAGAGCTGTCAGCTGGGCTTGATCTGCTCTTCGGCGTTGGCATGCGCCGAGCCAGGAAGCGTCGGCGCTCGGCAGCAGGGTGAAGATTGCGACGAGCCGAGCGCGTGCGCC
>JAFCZD010000938.1 GCA_019314525.1 Deltaproteobacteria bacterium | reverse complement strand
TCCAGGGGCGACGTTCTAAAGGCTTCCGCGACGCATGTCAACTAGTCCTTGCCCCACCACCTTCTTTCCAAGTCCGTGAAACTTCGATAACCATCCGGTGGACAACGCCCACGCGCGGAAAGGAACCCAATGGCCAATCATGCCGACGTCCAGGATTTCCTCAGTGATCTCCTGATGACCGATCGCAACAATCTCGCGTTTCTCTATCGAGCGGTGGCAGGGACGAACGCCGCTCTTCCTCCTCCAGAGCAGGCAGCCGCGACCTTGGGCGAGCTGATCATGGAGCAGCAAGGTTCGACGCCATCGGGGCTGATGCGCTGGCTGCAACGGCCACAAACCCTCAACCTACGATCACTGATTGCGCTAATTAGGCTCGCTGGCCTCACCGGGGACGAGCAGCTGGCAGAGCCGCTGACGATCATCCTGCGTCAACTGGCCTATGTGGCCGCTCACCCCGCCGCTGTCCGAGCACTTTCCGAGGCGAAAGGAATCACGGCGAGCAAAGCACTCGAGGACATGCTCTGGGCGATGCCCATGCAGCAATGGCACGTGCGAGAACCTGCCATCATCAAAGAGCTGGGACGCCTGGGACGCACGAGCTCCATTCCAGCGTTAATCAAGGCCCTAGGCGTTCCCTTTGACGCACCGGCGCACGCGGCTTCAGTGGCATTATCGAAATACCCCCCAGAAGGACTGATCGAGCGTTTGGTCCCCCTGCTCAAAGCAGATGATAAAGGTACCGCGGATGCCCGTGCGGCAGGGGCCGCCGAGGCGCTCGGGCTCCTCAGCGATCCACGAGCCATCACCGCACTTCAGCGCAGCGCCGGCAGCGCCGACCCTCGAGTCGCCATCAACTCCGCGGTAGCCCTTGCTCGCCTGGGAACCCCCGACGCCGAAGAGCGTCTGGTTCAACTCACCTCCCATCGAAGCGTCAACGTCAGGGCCAGCGCCCTGAGCGCCCTAGCATTGCTCGGCGAGCGAGACGATGCCTCTGCGTTACGCTGCCAAACCTTGATGGAGCATGGGCTAAGCGACACACAACCCGAAGTTCGAACCGCAGCGGCGAGCGCCTTAGGAGGCCTCGGGCGACCCGCCGGAGCCGCGAAGATCGCCCGAGCCATGTCCACCGAAGTCTCACCGCTCGTCCGTACCCAGATGATCAGAGCACTCGGGCGCCTGGCACACCCATTTTCGGTTGATGCCCTCGTCGCCGCGCTCAATGAGGGCGACAGCAACACCAAAATCGAGGTCCTCGGCGCCCTCGCCATGTTCGGCAACCCAGAGATAGCCAGAATCATCTCGCCCCATAGGGCATCTCCCGACAGACGCGTCGTTAAGGCCGCTTCGCTCGCCCTGACAAAATTGCTGGTTAAGGTGTTTAAGTGGCCGGATCCGGCGCCTATCGACTCCAAAGTACAAATACGACTCTACAGCCAGGAGGGTGCTCGCGAGCGCCTTCTTCCACCCCCTCCCCCTCCACCCCAACCTGGATTCTTTAATCGCCTCTTCGGCGCCCAGCCACCCGAGCCACCGCAGCCCCCAAAACCTGTGGGGATCCTCACACTCACCCCAGAGTACGTCGAAGTCCGCATGAATCCGAACCCGTCCGCGCCGAGCGACGTGCGTGGCCGCGTCAACTGGGACCGACGCTTCGGAGCCCACATCACCCGCGAAGCTATCGAGCAAGGAGCAGGGTCCAACGATAACATCGGCATCCACTTCGCACTGCGACAGCGCAAAGGAACATCTGGAGCCGTCTTTGAGAGCGTCGGGGTAAGCCTCTGGTGCGCCCCTTCCGCCGACCTTGGTAGGCTGCCTGCCAAAAGCGAACGCTTCCCATGCCTCGACCCTCATAAGGCCGACCCTTTTCTTGCGAGCTTGCGTTGGTTCAGCCAGCTACACGGCGAGACGATTCAGGGCCTGAGATGACAACGGCTACTATAACCCCGGATCGGATACCCTGTGGGTCGTGGAACCCTCTTCGCCGGATGTCAGTTCACCGCCGCCCAACCGCTCGAGGGTTTGCAACCATGCGCCAAACCGTGGACAAGACGCCCGAAGGGACTGCAAGCCCTCGTGCTCAACTGCCAGCGGGCCGTGAAGTGCTTTATTGTAGCCGGGAATGTGTCGGAGCAGCCGCTTCGACGGTGCGGTGTCTTTCCCGTCGTTGACCGACTCAAGAGGCTGGTCACCTATCTCATCC
>JAFCZD010000289.1 GCA_019314525.1 Deltaproteobacteria bacterium | reverse complement strand
GAAGCTGCCCCAGAAGAAGAAGCCCCAGAAGAAGCTGCCCCAGAAGAAGCTGCCCCAGAAGAAGCTGCCCCAGAAGAAGCTGCCCCAGAAGAAGAAGCCCCAGAAGAAGCTGCCCCAGAAGAAGCTGCCCCAGAAGAAGCTGCCCCAGAAGAAGCTGCCCCAGAAGAAGCTGCCCCCAAGGTCCAATAGCGATGCCCCAAGCGCCCTCTCTCGAGTGGCTGAGAGCATCGCTGGACAACTTGACGAAGGTGACTTCATCGGCGCACTGCATGGACTGCTCACGGTGTGGCGAGACCATCGCGCCACTGAGTTGGCGGACTTGATCGATGGTGTGGGCAGGCTCATCGACAGCAGCCTCGAGAGCATCACGGGCGATGATCCCGACGCTGAAGAACGTTGGTTCAACGTCGCATCGCAGAAGCGCTCAGAGGACGTTGGGCGTTTGCTGGCTGCGCTGCCCAAGGCCTTCGCTCGAATGCGTCAGCGCGTCGCGATGCTTGAGCTCTTCCCCGCAGATCCGCGCATCACCCATGCGATGGTTGCCATGCTCCCCAAATACTCGCGCACCTTCAGTGTGCGCCCGACCTTCACGCATATGTTCACGACCCTGAAGAACATGAATGATGGCCGCGCAGGCACCCAATTACGCCACCGGCGAGAAACCATCGACTGCGAGTATTTGGGTCCCCGGATCGACAAGGTGCTCGCGGCGATCAGCGCGCCACCAAACATCGATGACCATGAGCGCTTCACCTGTGCTCGACTCGAAGAGAAGATCTCTGAGCTCGCCAAGACACCAGCGCTGACGGCAGACGAACTCCGCGCGCTCTACAAACCAACCAGCAAACCCGCCGACGAAGAGGCGCTGCTACAGGCAATCTTCGAGGATCCCGCCGATGACGCCGCGCGGCTGATCTATGGTGATTGGCTGCTTGAACGAGCTGACCCCCGCGGCGAATTCATCGCGCTACAATACAAGAACATCGGCAAGCCGGGCAAACGCCTCGGCGGCAAAGACGCCAAACGAGAACGTGACCTTCTGCGTGAAAACCTCTCACGTTGGACCACGCCCATCGACGTCGCCATCAAGCCCAAGAGCGCACGCTTCAGGCGAGGCTTCCTCTCGGCCTGTGAAGTAGAGTTCAAGACCGCTGAGCAACGCGAGCAACTGGTCGGTCACCCCATGTGGGCGACGGTGGAGGAGATCGTCGCCGACGATGACCTGGTAACGCACCCCGTGATGAAGGCGCTGCGAAAAACAACCACCAGCGGTGCAGCGCTCTCGCAGATCAGCCAACGCGAGGGAGCACCTCCCCTTGAGCGGGTTTGGGGCTCGCGCTTCTGTGACAACGGGCAATGGGTACGTGAAGGGGCCGCCCTGCATCGAGACATCCGCGAGGATGGACAGCTCATCAATCGGGAATACGACGACGTGTCTTGGCGGGACGCCCTCAACATCGGCGCCTTGACCCAGCTACGCACGTTCAGCGTGGCCCTGCCCCCCACCTGGCCACGAATTACCGCCCCCGATGGCTCGCCATTTTCCCGGGCAAACGCCGAGGACCTCCGCTGGTTCTGGGACACGCCATTGGGTCGTCAGCTAGAGTGGATCGACCTTTGGGGATACCACCGTGACGCTTACGACCTCTGGAGCTGGCTGACGCCCTTCGAGGCGCTGCCCAACCTGAAGCGACTGACCTACCGTCTCACCAACGCCAACAGCTGCGGGGCACCCTGCCCCATGGCGACCATCATCATCGCTCCGCAGGATGCTCGCTTTGATGTACGGGTTCAGCTGAGCAAGGACGAGCTGCGCTACTTCTCATTGCTAAAGCAGGTGCGCGGGGCACTCGCCAACCCACCACGGCAGGATGTTCCCCGGATCACGCTCGAATACACCGGACGCGAGCGCAAGCCGGAGTTGAGTTCGTTTCATAAAATGGCTGAGCGCCTGGCAGCCGACTTTGACGAGGTCAACATTGTCGAGCACGCTGAAGCCTTATCTCTGACGTGAGCCTCATGATGTTGTCCGACCCTTGGCTTTCTTCTACGATCCACGGATGAAGAAAGCCAAATGTTGCCCAAAGTGCAACAGCCTCCGTATCGGTCACATACCAGAGATCCTCGACCTCACACTGGCTCTGCGTGTAACCACGCTATCCGAGGCACTGCGGGCTGACCTTGCGCTCTTGCGACAAAGACCACAGCGTAGACCACGCCCGCGATCCAATGTTTCACCCATCCCACTTGACGTGTACCTATGCGCTGACTGTGGCTACCTCGAAACCTACAGCAGCGGGACAGCGTGGTTGGAGGGCATCCCTGGATTTGCGTGGGTCAATCCTCCATCTGAGAAGCAGGGGCCTTACCGATAGTCCGGGTCGAGCCAGGCGGATCGCCGTGAGTGTGAGCGGCGCAAGGAGGATCTACGCAAAGTGGAGGGCGAGCTGAAGGTTTATCTCCAAGGCCAAGGTCTCGACTCCCGAGACTTCACGATCTTTGGCCTCTGGCCGAGCGGGTCCGCTTACGACAGATAGAACCTCAGCCAACCTTGAGCTTGACGGAGCAGTTCTCGCTCTGACAGCTTTGAAGTTCGACTTTGTAGCGCGTATTCGTGAACGCACCGAGCAACCCAGCCCAGAAATCATGAAAGAGGGAGCAGATGGTGCTCTCGCCCAGCTTCTCACCCGCCTCTTCAACGATCGGCGCCAGCCCGCAGGGTTTGAATTGGAACGTCACGTTATCGCCATCGACGGTCCAATCGAAATCGAAGCAATGAGCGAAACGCTCTTTTAAGCGCGTCAGCATGCCATCCAGGCTCGTCTCTTCGTACATCTCGGGGAGATGTGCTGCCGAGAGCGACCCTGATTTGCGACCCAACGCCATGGTGCCACGCCCCATGATGTGGGTGATCGCTCGAGAGAGGGCGACGATGTGAATCGCTACATCCTCTTCTGCTTCTTTCCAATCCTCGATGGATAGCGCCTTGGTCATCGGCACGTCTTGGAGGAAGCGTTCGACGATCTTGACATTGCCTGGCATGCGATAGAAGGGGCGCTGAATGTCTACGTCCGCGATGTCCACACACTGCGAGGGGCAAATATAGACGCACGACATGCAACCGACGCAATCCTGAGTGCGTACGACCGAGGCCCGATTGGTAGCCGAGTCGAAGTCGAAGACGTCCACGGGGCAAATATCCGAGCACATGGTGCAGCCGCGACACCCCTTCTCCTCAATGGTCACTTGGATCATCGTCATCTCCTCACTTGACGAAAGGGCTTGCCGTTCCTGTTGCAGATAACATCCAGCTTCATCTCGCCAACCCGATGTGTCGCGCAAGAAAGACAGGGGTCATAGCAGCGGATGCCAAACTCGACAGTGTTGAGCAGCTCTTCATCGCTCTTGTCGATATTCTGCTCGGCGATCAAGGCGATGGTAGCATCCATGGCGCTGCTGTTTTGCTGGGTGGCGACAAGCAAGTTTGCGCGCTTGACGATGCCCTCTTTGTCCACTTCATAGTCGTGGATCAACACTCCCCGGGGTGCCTCGACGTGAGCGGTGGCGTTACGGGGCTCGCCAAGCTTGCCGCGCACCTCATCAGAGACAATCTCCTCGTCGCTCACTAGGGCGAGGAGGTGTTCGCACGCATAGACCAACTCCACCAGACGCGCGTAATGGAAAAAGACCGTCTGGTGGCAGGGCTGCCCACCATGGGAGCGATACTCCTCCAAAGCAGCCTGCGCTAGCGGTGTCGCCATTCGATCAGCAACGTTGAGCCGCGCTAAAGAGCCCACGCGATACGAAACCGCCCCACCATCCTTCTTGCACGAGACATATTTGGAGTAGGAGTGGGCCTGCGTCTCTTCGAAGATGTGTTTGGTCCAGTCCTCGACAGAAAACTCGAGGGTGCTCTTGTCAGGGCTCATCAAGCGCAGATCCCCGTCATAGAGGTCGAGGGCTCCATCGTTGACCGTGCCCAAATAGTGGCCCTCGATGGGCAACGACGTCGCCAGCTCCAACTGCCCGAGGAGCGCGTTCTTGCCCACGTCCACAAGCTCCACGCCAAGAGCCACCGCTTCGGTTGCCATCTTCTTCAGCGCATCACGCTGGTCAGTGGTCAACGGTCGCGAGACTCCACCAGGCACAAAGGTTACGGGGTGTGTCCCTCGGCCGCCGATCACCTCAGCCACCTTCTGACCGAGGGTACGCAAACGCAGCGCCTTCTTGGCGACCTCAGGTGCGGCCTCCAGGAGGCCAACGATGTTCCGCTTTGCAGGATCAGAGTTGATGCCCAGGAGCAGGTCCGGCCCGGCGAGGGCGAAGAAGTGCACACCATGGGAGTGCAAGATCGACCCCATGTTCAGCGCCTCGCGCTGCAACATCGCCGCGCGCGGTGCTGTCGCGCCAAAGACCTTGTCAACGGTCTTGGCCGCAGCCAAATGGTGCGCATGTGGACACGTCCCACAAATACGCGCTGTGATCGTTGGCATCAGCTCTACCTGCATGCCCTGCAGGAAGGTTTCGAAGCCGCGAAAGTCGATCACCTTGAAATACGATGAGGTGACCTTGTTATTATCGTCGAAGTTGATCTCGACTTGTGCGTGACCCTCGATACGGGTCACGGGATCAATTGTTAGAGTCCTTGCCATGACACCCTCCTCCCAGCGCTACTGCGCTACCGGTTTCTTCTCCACCCATTTACGCAACAAGAACGTCGGCTTCTCCCGAAAGACGGGCGAGGCCATGGCGTAAGCATAATGTGTCTTTGCTTGCTTTTCGACCTCGACGACAATTTCGTCATGCGGAATCTTTGTCAGGTGAGCCATCCGTCGCGCAACCTCCGACCGAACGTCCTTATTGGGCTCGGTGATGATGGCCTCCGAAGGGCCTCCACAGGAAAAACACGGCACAGCATTCTTGGGGCATGGGGCCAGACAGCGATCGAGTGTCACAGAACCAAAGCATAGGTAACCTTGGGAGAGGAAACAGGTTTTGGGATCTGGCGTGCCCTCAAAGGCACGCTTGATCTCGCTGACATCACTCTTGGTCATCTCGCGATCACAGTTGAAGCAGACATTATGCCGACCAATGGAGGGCTTTCGTCCACGAACCAGCGCCATCAAGCCTTCGAAGATGTAGGCTGGGTGCGGAGGGCAGCCGGGCAGATAGATGTCCACATCGATCTCCGTGTCGAGGGGCCGGTTCTCGGACAACAAGGCCGGGACCTCTGTCGGCACATTCGATGTAGTCGTTGTGGGATTGTCGACGAACGCCGTGTGCAGCAGTTCTTCGTTGGTGTGGGCGTATCCCGACCCTTGGGGACCTCCATAGACCGGACAGGTCCCGAAGGCGATGATTGTCTTGCAGGATTTACGCATCTCCTGAGCACAGTGCACGTCATGCTCTGAACGCAGCGAGCCGGAGATCAACCCCACATCGGCCTCAGGATAGCCTTTGGTATCGACCAGGATGGGAAAACGGACGATTTCCACCTCTTCGAGCACGGTCAGGAGCTTCTCGTGCAAATCCACCACCGATAGCTCACACCCTGAACAGCCCGAGAGCCATTCTGAGGATAGAGTGACCTTCTTCGCCATCACACACTCCCTTTCTTCTGGCGGTACTGAAGAGCCAGCAGGCACGCGTTTTCTCCCGAATGAACGATCGCCAACCGCGTGTGTGTCGTGCCGTGAATGCGGGCGAAGAGGCCAGAGAACAAACCATGGTTGGTTTGGCACAAAGACATCTCTTGGGGGAACCCGTAGCGAAAGAGCGTGCAACGGACCAGGCAGTTGCGAAAGACCAAGCGAATTTCCGTCTGGCCATCCTCGTCTGTCTGCACGTAATCGGACTCGCCCTCCTTCTTGTACAGATCATAGGGCCAGTCGATCTGATGATCGAGCATCAGCTGCCGTGTCCCCTCAATAGCTTCGAGCGGGTCGGTTGACACATATTTCGACACATCCCAGTCTTTGCCCGAGACGGAGCCAGACCGAAAGCAGAGGCTCTCAGAGCCCCGCCCCATCACGGACTCCAAACCATTCGCTAGAGAACCCAGGAAAACCATCAGCCCCTGAGTTCGTTGCATCAGTTCGTTCTTCTCCATCACATGTTCTCCTCTTTCTTCCGACTCCCTGAGCCCGACCTCCACACCTCTATCTCACGATCAATCACGGCGACAGCCTGCTGGCACGCCTGCTCTTCTATTTCAGGGTTGATGCCATGGGTCTCCACCAGCACCAGCACTAGCCGCTGCGGCATCAAGAGCGGATCGATGAGCCGTGCGACGGTCAATGTCTCGATGGGGCCAAGCTGATGTACGCTGCTCTCCCGGCCCACAGGACCATCAAGGGGAGGATCGACAAGGGTCTTGACCTCTCCTGGCTGCCCACCGAGCACACAAGCATCGACGACGATCATCACATCTTGCCCGTGGAGGTGATCGAGCAGCGAGAGCCCGTGACTGCCGCTATTGCGCAGCTCAACCTCGGTTGGGCCATAGCGCCCGTCAACGAGATCCAAGACCCGTGGCCCGATACAGTCGTAACTGATCAACCAGTTCCCTGCCCCAACAACCGTAATGGGTGCCCCCACAACGTCCAGAGACGACGCACCAAGCCCACGTTTCGCTTCAGCGACGATCCGGTCCACCTGCAACTTGATTCCCTCATCAAACATCAACAATTCCCTTGTTTCCTATGAGTCTTTTGCCATCCGTTTGTGCAGTAGTTTTAGATTGGAACGGTATGTCCGCTGCGTCTCGTCGAGCGCGATGGCGTGCTCCCAGTTTTCAGCGGCCTGGTGCAAATCGCCCTTACGGATCGCCACAAGCCCAGCCTCAAAGAGCTCGGCAGCTGCGGCCTTGTTCCGTTCTTCCTTTGAAAGTCCCGTGTCATCCACGATGGCCCCACCACCGGCACCCTTGTCAACGAAAATCCCCCAATCGGCGGCGACGTTGGGCACTGAGACCACCTCTGGCTTACCAGCCGGTGTTGTCTTGGCTCGCGGGGTGTCCCGATCCCGACCACCAAACACATCTGCTTCACTGGATCCAATCGCGCTGAAAATGTCGCTGGTATGAGCCCTGCCCGACGGCATGGCGCTGAAGGCATCCCAACTGCGAGAGCTGTAGTTATCGGGGTCTGCAGTGCGCGCTAC
>JAFCZD010000049.1 GCA_019314525.1 Deltaproteobacteria bacterium | reverse complement strand
GCCTATGAGGTGATGAGTGAGCTGGCCAACGCCACCCGCACCCCTAATTTTGTGTTTGACCGTGGCACGAGCACCGTTGGCCCCTCGGTGCTCGCCGCTTCTTTTGGTGCTTCACCCACCGCCTATGTTGTCGCAGATAAGGGCGGGCAGACACGAATCGTCAAGGGGCCAGCGTCGCCCTCGGGGGTGAAGATTCGAGCTATCGGAAACGACAAGAACTACAACGTCGGCTCGGCGGTGGCCTCTGACGATTACAGCACGTCTTACTACTCCGAGGCGATGCAGGGCACCGCCATCGTCTTCATTGTGGGCAAGGGGGAGGGCGTGGGAGATGCCATCTCTGCTTATGACAAGAAGATAGAGCACAAGATCTACAAGGGCAGCGGCGAGAGCGGCACGAAATTTGTGAGCTACACACCAAAGGGCAGCACCGCGCTCTTCATGCCCCTCCCTGCCTTTGGCATACCCATCCCCACATCCCCAGAGAACGCCAGCGGTGAGCACAGCAAGTTCAAGTGGCCAGGCTTCGCGCCCTTTTTCAAGTTCAACGCCAGCGGCGATCGACTCGCCGACTACAACCAACCCTCCACATGGATCTTCCTCAACAAGCAGCCCGAGGACATCGGCGTAGGCTCGGGCATAGAGCGCATCGGCTGGCAGCATGGCAGGGAGCGCGCCGAGCTCGATATGCGCCTCGGCGAGGACGGCTTCTACCCTGGAGGCATGACCGTACTCTCACGTGGCTTGGTCTACTACCACCGGCCTGGTGTTTGGGCAGAGCAGCCCAACTTCTTCAACCCTTTCTGGCGGGCTCGTCTCGCCCCTGTAGGGCAGAAGCTGCAGAACTTCTGGGACCAATATGTTTCTGGGAGCATCAGCACCGATTCCAAAGACAAACGCATGCAACAGCTGGTGGCCCTGCTGAAGAACGCTCAGATGGACATGTTCACCAGCGCCATTACGGCGCTCATTGCTCACTAGGAGATTGGATGATCAGCTGGAGACATAGGCGATGGCGACGAGGCGAGGCCGAAGAAGGCCAGGCGTTGGTCGAGTTCGCCGTGGTGCTCCCGCTGGTGGTGATGATCTTCCTCGGTGTGATGTGGTTTTGGGAGCTTCTGCAGGTGAAGCTCAAAGTTCAGGAGGCCGCGCGTTTTGCCGCCTGGGAGGCTACCGCCTACCCCTTGCACGACTATAAGAAGGGGCGTACGGCGCTGACGCGCAACTTTGGCCAATATCAGCAGCGGGCCATCCTTGAGACCTCAGCACGTTATATCGATCTCGACTCGGCGACCACTGTGCCCATGGGGTCACGGTTGATGATGGCAAGCTGGACGCCACCCACAACGATGGTGATGCAATACCCTGAGGAGAAGGTCTATGGCGGCCCCATCATTAGCCTCCTGGCGAACTTCGCTGGCAGCGCCATTGGCATGGTTTCAGGGTTGCTCTATGGCAACGACAACGATACGGCCAAAGAGTTGATCGGCGGTGGTCGTGGCGCACTCAAGGACTTCATGTTTGGTTCGTTGGAGTGGGGCTTCAACGATAATGGCTACTCCGCCGCCTGGGTCGCCACCTACGTGAAAAACGAGTGGTTCAATGTGCGTATCTTCGGCAAACCCATCTTCGATCGGCCGGGTTTTTTCATCAAAGAGTTCCATGGCGTGCTCGCCGATTCTTGGCGCCTCAACACCGGACAGAACGTCAAGGGGGACAGCAAATCGCCTGGTTGGGCGAAGAAGACCACCATGTACAAGCAACTCGACCGGATGTACCTCGGCAACAAATACACGCGTGGACTGGCCACGGCGAAGATCATCGAGCTCCAGGGCTATGCCACCGACATTCTCTGGGATGCGGCGCCAGCGGGGGGCTACGCGCTCTTCTTGCAGCCCTACGACTTCATCGCTCCAGCGGTGGTTTCCGTGGGTTACAAGGGAGGCTCGAGCGGCAGCGGCAAGATACGGATTGGCGCGACGCGTGGCCCCAGGACCTTCGATTCAGCGCCAAATACGGGGGCCTACGCAGAGACGCTGAAGGACCGCGGGGAGTATTTCATGGGCTGCAAGGAGGGTGAGAAGCTGGGCTGCACCCATACTCTTGGGCAGGACGATCCTTTTGGCGATTACCTCGGCGGAAAGAAGAAATGATATGACGCTGGCGAGCACCAAGGGTGGGCAAGCGCGGCGCCGTGGGGGTGGGGCCCGACGGACGCTCTTGCTGCTCTACTTCTGTGTGGGCGTCACGGGCCTCCTGCTGCTGACCGCTGGGGAGCCGAAACAGGCTGTGGCTCGCCAGGATCCGATGGCGGGGTATTTTCTGGCCGATATGCCACGCTATCCGGAGACGCGGCTGGTGCCCAGCGGCACCACTCGGGTGGGGGGCGCTGATCTGAAGATGGCGTACTTCAACACGAAGGACGATCCCCACAAAGTGGCCGATTATTATCTTGGCTTCTGGAAGCAGCGTGGCTTCTGGACGCGGCGCGAGGTGACACACCGCGGAGGCGTGGTAGCCGCAGTGGACAACAAGGAGATGTTGGTTTACCAGCTGCTGCTCTTTTCCGATGGTCGCCAGACCACCGCCTTTCCTTCTCTCAGTAGGGGACCGGATCGTATCGGGGAGGCGAGCAAGGAGCCGCCCGTGAAGCTCTATCCAGACTCCCGAGTGCTGCTCAATACCACGAGCAAGGTGGCCGGGACGCACGCTCACATGGTGCTCTCCGTCAATGGCGGTTCTATCGGTGAAAACCGTGCCCACTATGATCTGGTCTTGGCCGAGGCCGGGTTTCGGGAAGCGCGTCGGGAGGCGCGCGCCCAGTTGCCCAAGGCCATGGGCAAGCAGGTGATGCTCTACCATGACGCCCAAGGTCGTGAGCTAACCCTCGCCTTCAGCCAACTCAAAGATCAGCAAACGAGGGTTCACCTGACGATGGTGCAGAGATGAAGGTGCGCCAACAAAATCTTGTTCTTGCGGACGACTCCGGTCAGGCCATGGCCGAGTACGCCATCGTCGTCGCGGGGCTGATGGGTGGGCTGCTCTTTTTAGGCTTTCAGATCATTCCCGAGTTTATTCGCGCGTTTCAGCGTTACCACGACAGCTACTATCTCATTCTGAGCATGCCCTGGGGCTGAGCATTGTGCTCTAGCGCTTGCGCCGTGCCCCACGATAGCCGTCCACGACCCCATAGAGCCATGTACCACCAGCGACGAGGCCTGCGACGCCACCCAGGATGGGGATCGCGCTCCAAAGGCCGAGCCCCGCCACGAGGCTGACCCCAAAAACGCCGATGGCTTTGTCTGATTCCCCGTTGAGCAGTTGTCCGAGCCCTGGCACAAAACCACTCGCGACGGCAGGAACTACGCCTTTGGCTTTCGATTGTTTTACCAGCGCCCTGGACATCTCTCGATTATGACGTGTTGTCGCCAAAGCGACAGCGTCCGCAAACCTAACAGGCTAAGTGTATAATATTAGCGGGGTTTGTTCGAGTGACCAGACGTTGCGGCTTGCCCAATGGCGCGCCGGGCTTCACCAGCCGCCTCACGAGCTAGCTTGGCGTCGTCCCAACGCTCCAAGAAACGCAACAAGGGCAGCGCTTGCCGGTCACCGATGTCACGCATGGCGTCGATGAGGCGGAGCCTGATCGCGAGATTTGCCCCGTGCAGCTCTTGCTCCACATCGACCAAGGCGAAGCGTCCCATGGCCACCACTCGCTCCTGGGCAAGGCGAACTCGGCTGGGTGTGGCCTTGACCAGTTGTTGAACCGCCTGGTGACTTTGACGTTCCCGCGGGTCTTCACAGCCACCTATTGCGAGGAGCCCAGCCGCCAAGAACAAGGCAGTTTTTAGAGGCATCCGAAGCACCTTATCGCGCACCGCGGCAAGAGAAAACCCCTAATATTCACCGCAACCTGCACCCAGTGAATTGCCTTGACACTGTTGGAAGAAATACCTACGGTTTGCCAACTTAGAGATAGCCCTAATGCCGTATGGCTGCCCGCCAACAGCATGGCGCACGAAGCGTTAGGGGCGTTTTCACCTCAAACGAGGGCCCTTAGCTGATGAGGGGCTTGTAAAGATGATGGCACTCTCTTTTTCCAAGGAATCCGAGGAGCGAATTACTAAGCTCCTTCCCAAGTATCCTGACAAGATGGCGGCCTGTTTGCCGGTTCTGTGGATTGCCCAAGACGAGTTTGGTTGGGTTTCCGATGACGCCATGCGTCTGGTCGCTGAGCGACTCGACTTGTCCCTGGCGCATGTCTACGGTGTGGCCACCTTCTACACGATGTACAACAAGAAGCGTGTCGGTCACTACCACGTGCAGGTTTGCACCAATGTGGCCTGTATGCTCAATGACGCCTATGACGTCATGGGATCCTTCGAGCGTGAGCTTGGGATCAAGCGCGGCCAAACCACTGAAGACGGCCTCTTCACCCTCTGCGAGGTGGAGTGTTTGGCAGCCTGCGGTGGGGCGGTTTGTGTGCAGGTCAACAAGGACTATCACGAGAAGGTTCGCGCCGAAGATGTGGGAGCTTTCGTGAAGAAGCTGCGGGCGGCGGTGACACCGGATTCTGCCAAGGCAGCTGGCACCATCGAGGCCAAGGGCTGAGGAGGCAATGGGATGAAGATCCTCACCAAGAACTTTGGCAACGAGCAGGCCAAGGAGATCGCCACCTACGAGAAGCTGGGCGGCTACCAGGCCTTGCGCAAGGCGGTGCGTCTCAAACCAGCGCAGATTATCGATGAGGTCAAAGCGGGGTCCCTTCGCGGGCGCGGTGGCGCAGGTTTTCCTGCCGGCGTGAAGTGGGGGTTTCTCCCCAAGGACGCTGAGACCATCTATCTGGTGGTCAACGCTGATGAGGGCGAGCCTGGCACTTTCAAAGACCGCTGGCTGATGTATTGGGACCCCCACCGGCTGATCGAGGGCTGTTGTATTGCCGCGTACGCCTGTCGTTCCCACAATGTCTACATCTACATTCGTGGTGAGCTCTTCAAAGAGGCGGCTATCCTCGAGAAGGCCGTTGATGAGGCCTACCGGCGCGGCATGTTGGGCAACTCCATGGTGGGCTCTGGCTGGGCCATGGACATGGCTGTGCATCGTGGGGCTGGCGCCTATATCTGCGGTGAAGAGACGAGCCTGCTCAACTCCATCGAGGGGCTTCGTGGCTACCCACGGCTCAAGCCGCCCTTTCCCGCTATCAAGGGTGTCTTCGGTAAGCCGACCATCGTCAACAACGTCGAGACGCTCATGAGCGTACCCGCGATCATCGAGCTTGGTGGTGATGCCTACGCCAAGCTTGGCGTTGAAGGTGAGGGAGGGCAGCGCTGCATCGCTATCAGTGGTCATGTCAAGAACCCTGGCGTTTATGAGATCCCTTGTGGCAAGTCTCTCAAGGCGATCATCGACGACGATGCTGGCGGCATGCGCAGCCCTGACAAACCCATCAAGGGTGTCATTCCGGGTGGTTCTTCCATGCCGGTGCTCCTCGCCCATGAGATCGACGTCCCCTACTCGGTGGACGGCCTGGGTAAATCGGAGAAGATCGGCGAGGTAGAGATCTCTCCAGGGAAAAAGTTCATCTGGGCAGGCGGCACCCTGCGCTCTTCTCCTGGTTCAGGAGCCATCGTGGTGATGGAAGAGGGCACCGATATGGTCGCCGTGTGTGCCCGTCTCATGCGGTTTTATGCCCATGAGTCCTGTGGACAATGCACGCCCTGTCGCGAGGGGAGCGGGTGGTTGGCTAAGATCTGCACACGGCTGGCCGAAGGCCAAGGCCGCCCTGGTGACCTTCAACGCCTCGAACGCGCGGCTGCTCAGATCGGCGGTAATACCATCTGCGCCTTGGGTGACGCCGTGACTTGGCCCATGTTGGGTTTCTTGACGAAGTTCCGAGACGAGTTCGAGGCGCGGCTCGCAGAGTCGACCTATGTTGACGAGGGGACGCCGTGATGGACCTGTTAAGTCAGAAGACACCCCTGAGCCAGAGGCGACCGTTTATCAGTTCGTTGATGGCTACCATCGCTCTCCTTGTTCCATGGCTCGCGACAAGCGTGGCCTGGGCTACTCCTCAAGCTGCTGCTGCGGCAAAAACGGCGCCAGCCTTCAATGGCGCCCTCTGGACCTTCTACATCTTCGGTGCTCTCACCATCGCCGGGGCGCTGTTGACCATCACCCGGCGCAACCCGGTGACCGCGGCCCTTTGGCTCGTGTTCACCCTCTTCGCCACCGCGGGTGTCTATCTGAGCCTCCACGCGACCTTCATGGCGGCGATTCAGGTCTTGGTTTACGCGGGCGCCATCATGGTGCTCTTCATGTTTGTCGTGATGATGGTGGGCAACACCGAGCGCCAAGAATTTGGCATCATGCGTGGGCTTTTCTCCAAGGTGGTGGCTCTGGGAGCGATCGCGCTTCTTGGCTGGAGGCTCATCAGCCTCTTGATGAGGCAAGCGCCAGCGAAAGCCGCCATGGTCTCTGATGGCTATGGTTCGGTGCATTCTATGGGGGGAGTCCTCTTTCGGGAGTATCTCTTCCCTTTTGAAGCGATCAGCGTGCTGCTCCTCGTCGCCATCGTTGGCGCTGTGGTGATCAGCCGTCGCTCTACCGAAGAGAAGGAGGAGGTCTAGATGGTTCCCACAGGCTATGTCCTCGTCCTCGCCGCCGTGCTCTTTCTGCTCGGGCTGGTGGGTGTTGTCTTACGGCGTAACGTCATCATCGTGATGATGAGCGTCGAGCTGATGCTCAACGGGGTCAACATGACGCTCATCGGCTTCGCCCGCGCAAGGGGAGAGATGTTTGGTCAAGCGTTTTCGTTCATGATCATCGCGTTGGCTGCTGCCGAGGCTGCGGTGGGGCTGGCAATTCTTGTCGCCATCTTCCGCACCCGTCGCACTGTCAATGTCGATGAGATCTCCCTGATGCGCCACTAGCAGAAATGTAACCTCCGCTTTCGATGCAAAGGCACGTTCCATGAAGGAAAGCTTTCCGCTGATCTGGATCCCATTGCTGCCGCTCTTGGGTGCCGCCTTCAACCTGCTGCTGGGCCGCAAGCTCTCTCGCCGGTGGGTTCACACCGTCGCGGTGGGCACGGTCTTCGGCTCGCTGGTGATGACGCTCTTCGTGCTGCGTCAGCTCTACGCTGGCTGGGACAGTCACCACCACACCATGGTGACGTTGCACCACGCTGTTTTTGATTGGATCAACGCTGGAGCTGTGCAGATCAAGTTTGGGCTAATGGCCGATACCCTCACGGGGGTGATGCTCTTCATCGTCACTTTTGTGGGTGCCCTGATTCACCTCTACTCCACGGGGTATATGGATCACGAGCGCGACTACGCGCGCTTCTTTGGCTACCTGAACCTCTTCATGGGCGCGATGTTGCTCTTGGTGCTCGGTGATAACCTGGTGGTGCTCTTTTTGGGTTGGGAGGGCGTGGGTCTCTGCTCCTACCTCTTGATCGGCTTTTGGTACGACAAGTCGGGCACACAGAAGCTCGGCCTCGAAAACGCCAACGCGGGGCGCAAGGCGTTCATCGTCAACCGCATCGGCGACCTCGCCTTCATCATCGGCATGTTCATCCTCTTCGCCGCGGTGGGCTCGCTCGACTTCGCGGACCTCAGCGCTGCAGCCGCCCAGGGCCCTCAGGGCCCCTTGATGAGCAGCTACGCGCCTTTTGGCTTTGGCCCTTTTAGCCTCGCGGGCGTAGCGGCGCTCTTTCTCTTCATTGGCGCCACGGGCAAATCAGCGCAGATTCCGCTCTATGTGTGGCTGCCCGATGCCATGGCCGGCCCAACCCCTGTCAGCGCGTTGATTCACGCGGCCACCATGGTCACCGCGGGCGTCTACATGGTCGCGCGCATGAACTTCCTCTATATGCTGACCCCTTCGGTGATGGCGGTGGTCGCCCTGGTGGGGGCCCTCACGGCGTTCGTCGCGGCCACCATCGGTCTGGCGCAGAACGATATCAAGAAGGTGCTGGCCTACTCCACCGTCAGCCAGCTGGGTTATATGTTCATGGGCGTGGGCGTGGGCGCTTACGCCGCGGGTATCTTCCATGTCTTTACCCACGCCTTCTTCAAGGCGTGCCTCTTCCTCGGCGCTGGCGCTGTGATCCACGCCCTGCATCATGAGCAGGATATCCGTCGCATGGGTGGCCTCAAGTCATCGCTCTCGGTCACCCGGCTCACCTTCCTGGTGGCTACCATCGCTATCGCAGGCATCCCACCGCTCTCGGGCTTCTTCTCCAAAGATGAGATCCTCTGGAAGGCCATCTCCACGGCTAATCCAGCGGCGCCTTGGTTGGGCCCTGTGATCTACGTCCTTGGCATGGCTGGCGCCATCTGCACTGCGTTCTATATGTTCCGCCTCTACACGCTGACCTTCGAGGGCAAGTGTCGCCTCAGCGCCGAGGAGCAAGCCAAGATCCACCCGCCGGACTGGCGCATGGCCACCCCGCTGGTGGTGCTCGCCTTTGGCGCCCTGGTTCTTGGTGTGCTTGGCCTCCCTGGGCTTTTTGGCGAACACGCGAACTTCTTTCACAACTGGCTGGCGCCCACAGTGGATCAAGGGGCGAAATTCGCAGCCTTGGCCATCCCAGGCGCTCATGTGACTCCGGCCATTCTCTCCAAGAGCCACGGCGCCGAGGGTGGCCTGATGGCGCTCTCCTTTGCCATCGCTCTCCTTGGGAGCGTTATCGCTTGGCGTGTCTACAACAAAGGGCCAAGCGTCTGGGCGCGTAACCTTACGGATCGCTTCCGCGGCCCCTATAACGCGATCTACAACAAATACTTTGTGGATGAGTTCTATTTCCTCGTTGTGATTTGGCCCTTCAAGAAGATCGCCTGGCTCCTGTGGAAGGTCGTGGATGCTCTGATTATCGATCTGCTTTGTGTGCGGGGTTCCGCGCGTATCGTTGACTTGATGGGTCGCCTCGTTCGCCAGTTTCAGACGGGGAGTGTCCAACACTATCTGGCTGGGCTCCTGGTGGGCGTGGGCGTGATCCTCTATGTGGTCGCCCAGCCCCCCGACGACTTTCGCATACGGGCCAACTCCATCAAGGCGGCTGGCGCACCCCTAAAGGTACTCGTCGGTGAGCGTGTATTCTTCGACGCACGTCGCCCAGTGGACAAGGCCATGCGAGCCCTCGAATACAAATGGGATTTCGACGGCGACGGCAAGGTTGACGAGCCCCAAGCCCCAACACAGCAGAAGGGGCAGAAGGAGCAGGCTCAGCGCTGGTCCAAGCGCCAGATGGCGAACTTCATCTATAAAAAGCCTGGTCGTTACCGAGTGGTGATGGACGTGCGCGACACGCGTTGGCATACCCAGGCGCGTGAGACACAGGTGATCGATGTGATCGACCCGAACGCACCAAAGGTCCCAGTTTCCGGGTCCTCTACCCACGGGAAGGGGGTGCACTGATGTTGCTAATAGCGATCCTCGCCATCCCCCTGGTGGGCGCCATCGCGGTGGCCTTGATGCCTCGCAAGGACGAGCAGGGCGCGCGACATATGGGTATGGTCTTTACCCTGCTGACCTTCTTCGTCTCCTTGGCTCTCATCGCGGGCTTCAAGATCAGCGATCCTGGCATGCAGTTCGAGTTCAGCGTCCCCTGGGTGCGCTCCCTCGGCATCAACTTCCATGTGGGCATCGACGGGATCAGCCTCTGGTTGGTGCTGCTGGCCACGCTGCTGGGCCCCATCGTGATGCTTAGCACCTACAAGGCCATCGACACCCGCGTCAAAGAGTTCGTCGCATCGCTCTTGATCCTCGAGATGGCGATGATCGGCGCGCTGGTCTCTTTGGACCTCTTCGTCTTCTACGTCTTCTGGGAGATCATGTTGGTGCCGATGTACTTGATGATCGGCGTCTGGGGCCACGGGGCCAAAATCTACGCCGCGCTCAAGTTTGTGCTCTACACCTTGGTGGGCTCTTTGGTGATGCTCGTCGCTATCATCTATGTGTACGTCTCCCATGGTGCGGCCACGGGCTTTTATACCTTCGACTACATGGTGCTGACGCAATCTGTCTGGGGTGAACAGGCGCAGATCTTCCTCTTCCTCGCCTTCGCCATCGCCTTCGCCATCAAGGTGCCCATGTTCCCGCTGCATACGTGGTTGCCTGACGCGCACACTCAGGCTCCCACGGCAGGGTCGGTGATCCTCGCCGGTGTGTTGCTGAAGATGGGCACTTACGGCTTCATCCGTTTCGCCATCCCACTTTTTCCTTATGGCGCGGCGGTGTGGGCGCCCTATATCTCAGGCCTGGCCGTCATCGGCATCATCTATGGCGCGCTGGTCGCCTACGCGCAGAAGGACGCCAAGAAGCTCGTCGCCTACTCATCTGTCAGCCACCTTGGCTTCGTGATGTTGGGCCTGATGGCGATGAATGAAGCGGGCGTCACAGGTAGCCTTTACCAGATGCTCAACCACGGTATCTCTACCGGTGGCCTCTTCCTCGCTATCGGCATGCTCTACGAGCGGCGTCACACCCATGAGCTCGATCAATTCGGCGGTCTGTGGCGGCGCATGCCTGTCTTCGCCGGCATGTTCATGATCATCATGCTCTCATCGGCGGGCTTGCCCGGCCTCAATGGTTTCGTGGGTGAGTTTCTGATCCTGGTGGGCGCTTTTACCCACCACCAAGGTGTCGCCGGGACCGATTTGCCGATCTTCATTTGGCACTCACGCTTAATGGCGGGCATCGCCGCCATAGGTGTGGTGCTCGGTGCTGTCTATCTCTTGCACCTCTATCAGAAGTTGATGTTTGGCCCCATCACCCAGCCCAAGAACGCAGACCTGGATGATGCTAGCTGGCGCGAAATCCTCACCTTCGCGCCCTTGATCGTCTTGATCTTTGCCATGGGTATTTATCCCAAGCCCTTCCTCGAGCGCATGGAGCCAGCGGTGAAGCTCTTCTTGAAAGAGTACAAGGTCAAATACAAGGCAAGTGAGGGATACACAGGGCAGCAGCCCAAGCAACTGGCGTCCCTCTCTCGTAGCAAATATGCGTTGCCAGCTCTCAGCGCACCCCGCGCGGGCATCGTCGCCAAGACGACCATGGCTGGTGGTAAAGCCGTGAGCCCAAAGGTTCCCAAGATCGTGCGGCCCAAGATCGTGCCGCCGAAGGTCGTGCGGCCCAAGATCGTGCGGCCCAAGGTTCGGCCAAGAGGAGGGGCGGCGCCGGCGCCCCGCACGCCTCGTAAACGCATCTCCCCTGAAGATATGCGACGGATTCGCCGACAAATGCAGCAACGCGGTCGGCCCCCTGGCCGCGGCGGAAGAGGAGGTGCAGGATGAGCTTCTCGCTGAATCCTGCCGATTTCGTACACCTCGCGCCTGTCCTCTTTTTGACGGTGTGGGCCTGTCTCGTGCTGCTCGCGAGCGCCATCGGCGGTGGGCATGGTCGGCATTATGGTCTCCTAGCCATCTTGGGCCTGATCTTGAGCGGCTTGGGCGTCGCCCTGAGTTGGGTGCAGCACGTCCAGCCAGCGACAGACCTCTTCGCGGGCATGATGGTGGTGGATCGCTTCGCGCTCTTTTTAGACATGATCTTCATCATCGCTGGTATCCTCACGGCCTTGGTGGCAGACGCCTACCTCGAGGAGCATCGCTTCACCGAGGGTGAGTTTTTTGCGCTCTTGCTGCTCTCCATCTCGGGCATGATGATGATGGTGCACGCGGGCGATCTGGTGATGTTCGTCATTGGCCTGGAGACCATGTCGCTGGCCATATACGCCCTCGTCGCCAGCTGGCCGGGTCAGCGGCGCAGCGCCGAGGCGGGCTTCAAGTATTTTCTCATGGGTGCTGTGGCCTCGGCCTTCTTGCTCTATGGCATCGCGCTGCTCTATGGCGTCACGGGCACCACCAACCTCGCCAAGCTGGCAGGGGTGATCAACGGCAAAGCTGGCGAGCCCCTGGTGCTGGTGGGCATGTTCATGATCTTGGGCGCCATGGGCTTCAAGGTCGCCTTGGTCCCCTTTCATATGTGGACGCCGGACGCCTATGAGGGTGCGCCCACGCCGGTCACAGGCTTCATGGCTGCCGCTGTGAAAGCAGCAGGCTTTGGAGCGCTGCTGCGGCTGGTGGCGGGGCTCTTCTCGGCAGACGCTTGGACTTTTGGCTCCACGGGTTGGATCAATATCTTCTGGGTTCTCTCCGTTTTGACCATGACCATCGGAAATATCTCGGCGCTGCGCCAGAACAACGTCAAGCGCATGCTGGCCTACTCGTCCATCGCCCACGCGGGGTATCTGCTCATCGGTGTTGTGGTGGTGGGGCTCGATCCCTCGCAGATGGGCGCTGTGCTCTTCTATGTGGTCGCCTATGCCGTCACCACTCTCGGTGCCTTCGCGGTGGTGGCCTGGATCGGCTCACGGGATGTAGAGCGCACCACGCTGGAGGATTGGTACGGTGTGGCCAAGCATCACCCCGCCGTGGCATTGGCGATGATGCTCTTTCTCTTTTCTTTGGGTGGGTTGCCACCGACAGCAGGCTTTTTTGCCAAGTTCTACCTCTTCAAGGCCGCCTTATCGTTCGACTCGCCCCAGATGCTGACCTTGGTCTTGATCGCTATCGCCAACAGCGTCGTCAGCATGTACTACTACCTGCGCCCCATCGTCGCGATGTACTTCCGCGAAGGCGCGTCGGCACCCAAGCCCCTCACATCCTTCTCCGTGTATTGGGTCCTCGGCATCACCAGCGCGTTGGTGCTGATCCTCGGCATGGCGCCCGACGCCACCCTGGCTTGGGCTGCCCAGGCGCTGATGGGCGGCTAGTCAAGATCGCTCACATCTCGCACTGATCTTGCGCGATAGCTGCGTTGCTCGCTGCGGTGCCTGCTCCTGCCAGCTACTCCTTAACCCCCGCTAGCTTCTTCGCCTGTGCGCGCAAAGCCGCCAAGAGCGCCGTGGTGGTGCAGGCCCCCTCGGTGCTCGCGGCGCGCTCGCTGGTCTCGCTCTTGAGGTCATAGAGCACAGAGGTCATCGTGCAGAGGGTGCCGATGCGAATGATCTTCGTCGCCAAAGACTTCTGCGCGGCTAAGGCCCGGCCCAATTCGATTTGGCAAGCCTCGTCGAAGCAGGCTTTGTACCCCTTCTGCTTTTCGCCAGAGAGGCGTCGGCGCAGCTGGGAGCGTGGGATGGTGCGGTAGCGACCTGTAGCTGTGAGCTGGGTGGCGAGGTACTCGGCTAGCTCGCCGGCGATCTCAGCGGTGAGCTTGTTCTTATTATCTTCGAGGTCGAAGACGGCGACGATGGGCCGCTTGGGCTCCTCGGCTTTGGGGCGCGTGGTGGGCGCTGCTGAGGCAGCCTTTCCACCAGCGGGTGAAAGCGTGATGTGCACGTCTTGTTCATCCTGTTCATGCTCTTCATTGGCGTTGGGTAAGGGTGGCGCTCCTCCCTTCTTCTTTTTGAGGCTGGCAGGGATCTGCAGCTTCAGCCAGGCGTCGGAGTAGCCAGGGCTTGAGGCGCCCACAGTGAGGGGGATTTGCCTGGTTTGGGCCAGGTCGCCGAGAGCGAAGCTGGGGAGCATCACGAGAGAATAGAAAGCAAGCGTGCCGCCGCCAACATACTCTAAGTTCTTCGGAGTGTCGTTGTCGGTGAGTGCGGCTGCAACGAAGAGACCCGCGCTTAGAACAACGCTGGTTACCCACACGATCCATGTTGAGGGTTTAACCTTGCGCGTCACACGCTCATAGCGCTCTTCGAGCACCAGGGGAGCCTGGCCCACGGCCTGGCGCCCTCCCTTGTCTTCCCGCCAGATGTGGGCGCCGGGAGGCGTGCTGGTGACACGTATCTTATGTGTCATCGGCACCCGCTGGGTGTTGAAGCAGGCTGAGAGTGTGGTGGTGAGGAGGATTAGCGTGATGAGTTGACGTGTCATGAGGGTCTCGACGGCGGAGATGTTTCTGCTTGGGTGATACTCACCCTTGGAGCCTGAGCTTCCCGCAAATGAGTTCCGACTCTTGCGTTTCTTAACAGGTCTCGCACTTCCCCTGCAGGTTTTTTCAAAGAGCGCCTTTGCAGGGCGCCATGGGGTGCTTGTCCCCTCTCGACCCTCGGCTATACTCCTGCACTATGCCCAAGTTTGATGTCGTGATCATAGGCTGTGGCCCCGCCGGCGAGCGGGCCGCTATCAAGGCTGCGCGCGCCGGGAAGAGCGTGGCGGTGATCGAGCGTGCCCAGGTGGTGGGGGGAACCAGCGTGAACTGGGGCACCATCCCTAGTAAAACGTTGCGTGAAACAGCGCTCTCGTTACACCGGCTTACGGTGAAAGACCTTGATGGCTTTCACCTCTCCAGGCCGGAGAAGATCACGGTCTCGGCCTTCATGCACCGCGAGCGGATGGTGGTGCAGCGGGAACTCGACCTGATCAACGACACCCTCGACAAGAACCGCATCGAGGTTCTGCATGGGAGCGCGCGCTTCGTCGATGAGCACACGGTGGCGTTGGTGGGCGTGGATGGGCAGTCGCGCATGCGCGTCGAGGGTGAGGTGATCCTCATCGCAGTGGGCACCACACCCAACCGCCCTGACGATGTGAACTTCGATGGCGACGTGGTCTTCGACAGCAACACGATCTTGAAGATGCCGCGGATGCCTCGTTCGATGATCGTGCTCGGCGCCGGGGTGGTGGGTGTGGAGTATGCGGCGACCTTTTCCGCTCTGGGCATAGAGGTCACGCTGGTAGACACGCGGGCAGAGCTCTTGCCCTATATGGACCGGGAGATCGCGGGCATTCTCGAGCGTGAAATGCGTCGCCTGGGGGTGGTCTTCATCCATGACGATCACTACGCTCATATTACGCGCAAAGAGGGCGATCCGCCGCAGGTCTGCTGCGAGACGCGGCAGGGCAATAGGCTCGAAGCGGATGTGATGCTCTACTCCGTGGGGCGCGATGGCAACACTGCGGGTCTCGGGCTAGAGACGGTGGGCATTGTCCCTGATAAGCGTGGCTTGCTCGAGGTGAACGCGCACTATCAGACGTGCCATGCACATATCTATGCCGTGGGTGATATTGTGGGTTATCCAGCGTTGGCGTCGACCTCTATGGAGCAAGGGCGGCAGGCCATCAGCCACGCCTTCTCTCTCGACCGGCCGATGATCGACACCGAGTGTTTGCCCTTCGCGATCTACTCCATCCCTGAGGTGAGCTATATCGGAGAGACAGAGGAGTCTCTGCGGAAAAAGGGCGTCGAGTACGTGGCGGGCAAGGGAAACTACAATCGAAACCCCCGAGGTCAGATCGTTGGTGATACAGGGGGGCTGTTGAAGCTGCTCTTCGCGCGTGAGAGCGAAAAGCTGCTGGGGGTTCATATCGTCGGCACCAACGCCAGCGAGCTGATCCACACCGGGCAGGCGTTATTGCGCAGCGGGGCGACGGCGTTGCAGATCACGGAGATGCCTTTCAACTACCCCACGCTCTCAGACCTCTATCGCCACGCTGCGCTGCGTGGCATGCAGAAGCTCAAGAGGCTCAAGGAGCACTAGTCCTTCTCGGCGGGAATAATGAACCGTTCAGAACCCACCCAAGAATCTATGAGGGCGGGTTCCTTGGCATTCCTCTGCCGTCATCTCTCGTTTCTTTTGTTTTGGGACTTACGCCGCGAATGCCTAGACGCTTCGCGCGTCGGCTGCGTTGGCTCTTTCGTGCTCGGCGTGCCCTCTCGAGCTTGCGGCGGATGTGTGGCTTCAGCCGCAGGATTTGCACATGGGCGGGCGCCTCGCCTGCCGCGTGCTCTTCTGTGAGCCCATAGAGGTAACCCATGTGGAGGATTGGGTCCTGGGCGTCGAAGACCCCGCGTTCGCCCCGGTCGTGGTAGAGCACTGCCACGTGGTCCCATGACCTGGGAGAGCCTGCGAAGCCAACATAATCGATGAGCATGATATCTCCGGCGCGTACGTCGCGGCCGAAGACGAGCTTCACAGGGCGCTTGTGGTTGGGCTCGAAGATCCCCTTCTTCGTCAAGAGCAGCCGTTTCGTCACAGGCCTGGCGTAGCTCAGCAAACCCCTCGCGCTGGTGTAGGGCAACCGCGCCCCAGCCGCGCGCAAGGCGCCAACGATCACGTCGGCACAATCCGCGCCCTGATAACGATCGGTCTGATGTCTTCGTCCATGGCCTGCGCTGCCAAAGACGTTGGGGACGTTGAAATAGCCGCGCAAAAAGCCCACCCAATGATCGTTGCTGCGAAAGGTCACGCGCGTCACCCGGGGTGAGAGCCCGCGAGGCGTGACGTTTTCACTTCCTGGGGATGATACCACCCCAAGCTCAACGCGCGCGAAGCGCAGCTCTACCTTGTAACGCATGGTGCCCAAGCCGCCGTTGACGTTGACGCGTGGATGAGCGGGGTGGGTCCGTTGCACCACGAGGGATGAGCGGGTGGCGCCCTTGATGGGTTGTTCTTGGTACTCCAGCGTGTCGTAGCCGAGCCAACGGCCATGCCGTGGACCAAAGAGGATGGCGTTGGAGTAGGCTGGGTTGCTATCGTTGGGGGGAGCGACGGCGACATGGTGTGGGCGCGGTTCGATTTGTATCCAGCGAAAGCGTGCGTTGAGCTCGGAGAGAGGGCGCAGCCCTCGACCCGAGCGTAGGCGCCTGCGATGGCGCAGGCGAGGGGCGTCACTGTACGTGAGGGTGCGACCTCCTTGACGAAGGGTAACGACTGCCCAGAGGGTGACTTTTTCACCGAGGCGCACGTTCATGGCGCGGTCGCGGGGGATCTCGCCAGCAAGGCCTGCCACAAGTGACACCCGCACACGTGGGATAGCTTCGGCCTTCAAGGGGAGCAGGACGCAGACAGAGGCGAGTAAGGCGAGCCTTGAAGTGAGTATGGTGTTCCTCTTCACCACTCGTATTACGTCAAGGGGTCACAGAGGCTTCCTTCTTTTTGGGCCTGTCGCCGCGAAGGAGTGAGCAGTCAAACTCACGAATGAAGCGGATGTTGAGCGCCTCGTAGCCACCAGGCTCTTTGTCGCTACGGTAGGCGGTGTGGCGTTTGTATTCATCTTCGATCAACGTCATGGGGTCACGGTTGATGCACCTGCGGAGGATGCCGAAGATCATGCCTGAGCGATGCATGCCACCACCACAGTGGAAGTAGACGTTGCCGCGGGGCGCGCGTCCTCCTGGCTGGAGGATCTTGTCGCGGATCAACGTGGCGACCATTTGCATCGCTTGGTGGCGGTTGCGTTGGTAGGTGACGGGTGTCTTGATCAGCTTACGCCAGCGGTTCCCAGAGGCGGCGATGTCGAAATGGGTTGCACCCAACTTCTCTGCGACCTGTTTCTCGGCGCGGATGAACTCATGCAGCGGGAAGTGTCCACCATAGAGGTTGATGATGTGCTTGACGCCGCCAGGGCCAAGGAGGCTGCGCAGGCATGAGCCACTCGCCAGGGCATCCGTGGTGACCCCTGAGCGGAAGACGAGGAGAGGTCGCTCTTTGCCTGTGGCGTCTTTGTAGGTCCAACCTTTGAGGCGCATGGCGCCGAGGTTCTGAGTACCGAGCTGCTGAAAGACGAGCCGCACCATATAGCCAAGGATCACGCGTACAGCGCCCTTTCGCTGTTTAGCGCTGAAGGTCATGCCTTCACGCGTGGCGATATCATCGATAGCCCGCTTGGAGAGCACCGAAAGCTCTGGGATCCAAACCACGCGTCCATTGCAGTGGATGCGCATTTTGGGGATGCCAGCCTGTTCGAGTGCTCTCAGGGTTTTGGCCTGGATGGCGGGTTTAGCCTCAAGGGCCACCTTTGGGCTCCCCACGTCGCAGGCTGAGGGGGGGGGGTGACAGCCAGCGAGGAGCACCATGAGGGCTGTGAGGAGATGTGTGCCTGTATATGCGTAGAATCGTGCGGAAATCATGGTTGTTTAGTCTACACCTCGGGGCGGGAGCGAGCCACCGAACAAAAGCACCATCAATACGGCATGCCACGTCGATGGCGATCGAGGGCCGCAGCTAGCGGAAGCTTGCCGGCTTCCATGGGGAGTCGAGAGGGGAGGGGGTGGGGGGAATCAGGGCGGACGTAGAACACTTGGTGACCGTAGTGAAAGCTGAAATCACCGATGCGCAAAGGAAGGCCCATGGCCTGCAGTGGGTTGGGCCCATCTTGTAGTTGGATGTGCACGTGCGCCTCGCCGGAGTTTCCGCTGTTTCCGCAAACGCCGATCTTTTGCCCAGCTTGCACCTGTTGCCCAACGCGCACCTTCAAGCCAGGCATCAGGTGCATTGTGGCGCTGAACTCACCCTGACCATGGCGGATGATGACGTAATTTCCACCCATATTCTTGGGGCTCAAGAGCAGCGTTTGCCATGGAGGGCGCTGGCCTGGCGTGTTGTCGGGCACCCCATCGTTGAGGGCGACGATGACCCCCTTGGCCATGGCGAAGACGCTCTGACCATAGGCTGGGTAACTCTCGTTCTTTCGGGGGTCGCCCACAAAAGTTCGCCCCCCCGCGGCTTGTTGCGTCAGGTCGTAAGCGAAGGTCTGGGAGAGCTGGTGGAGGCTCGCATGAGGTTCATGAGCGCGGTGGCTCGCCAACGCGTTCCATGAGCCGCGAACGGGTAGCTCGAGAGATGCTCGCTGCTGGTAGTGGTGTACCTTGCTCTCATAGACGAGGGTTCTCTCTTGCTTGAATTTGGCTGCGGTAGCGAGTGAGAGGGTGAAGCGCAGGCGGTCGGTCTTTGTGCTGATGGGCTGCTCGCCTCCAAGATGGAGCAGTGAGGCGCCGCTCCCAGCAGGCACCACCAGGCCCCCTGGAGGGTGGCGGTAGCGTCGCGCGAGGCGGTGGGCGGCGGCGAGGTCTTTGCGTGAGCGGATGACACGCCAGGGCAGGGGGCGAAAAGCGCGCTCCAAGGGGGCTCGCTTTAGATCGAGTCGGGTCAACAGAGCGTTGCCGTGGAAGCTCTCGATGCGGAGCCCACGGATCTCGAGATCTTTTCCGCTTCGATTGATGAAGTTTAGGTGATAGCCCAGGCCTAACTCTTCTTTGCCCCC
>JAFCZD010000288.1 GCA_019314525.1 Deltaproteobacteria bacterium | reverse complement strand
CGTGCACTAACCTCCGTAATCACACAAGAAGCCACTCGAAATCCTGTGGTGACTCTTCTAGGCCCACGTCAGTCTGGAAAAACAACCCTCGTCCGCGCAGCTTTTCCAGACCACACCTACCGCTCACGCGCCGCGATGAACGCGCCGCGGCTCAGGAAGACCCCTTGGGTTGGCTGCGAAGCCGCTTTGCGAGGGCCCGCAGCGTCAATGAAGCCGCGAACGAATCGTTTACCCCCGCCGTTGACGCTTTCGAGGGCTGCCGAGGGGCTGCCGAGAGCTTTGCGAGGGCCCGGAGCGTCAACGAAGCCGCGAACGAATCGTTTACCCCCGCCGTTGACGCTTTCGAGGGCTGCCGAGGGGCTGGCGAGGGCTTTGCGAGGGCCCGGAGCGTCAATGAAGCCGCGAACGAATCGTTTACCCCCGCCGTTGACGCTTTCGAGGGCTGCCGAGGGCCCAGCGGCTCAATCCCAGCGGCTGTTGATCTCCAGCGTCCAGCTGCGCAGCTGGCCCACTTCGCCAGCCACGGTGTCTTTGATGCGCAGGGTCCAGCGCCCGTTGATCGTGTCGTCGAGGGGGTTTCCGCGCACCGATAGGCGCACAACCAGGGGATCATCGCTGAGGTGCTCCCACACGCTGCTCACCACGCCGTTGGGATCTTCGAGCTCAATGGACAGATCCGCCGGGCGCGCATGCTCGATGGAGAGGTGCACGATAATATCCACTGGCACCGACGCCAGCCCAAAGACCACCACCGATTGCTCCAGGAGGACGCCGTCGTCAGTGATAGTCGCTTCACCGGCGCCAAGGTAGGACTGCCCCATCCATTGGGGTGCGCAGCTGCCCGTACTGAAGGACATGTCGCCGACACAGATCAAAAAGGGGCCACAAGGGCTCAGCTCGTCGCAGTCTTCGCCGACGCCTGGTAGCAACGTGGAGGTGTCCACACAGCGCCCCTTGTCGATAGAGAGGTCTGCTGGGATGCCCACACAACGTGCTGGGAGCGTGCAGGTCTGCGTTGAACTGCAGCTTGTGTCGTTGGCGCAAGAGGCCACGCGCCCTGGGCAGCAATCCTCGAAGGTGGTGCACTCTGCGTCGCAATAGCAACCCTGCGGGTGCCGCCCACCACAATGCCCAAAGCAATCGGGCAACTCGTAGTCACAGACCAGCGCCTTGTCGGGGCAGCAGTCATTGAAAGCAACACAGAGGGCGTCGCAATAACAACCCACAGCAGCTTGCCTGCCACAGACACCCACACAGTTGATCGCTCCGATGCCTCGGGCTGGCAGCGTGCCCCGGCCCGCGGCCCCGTCTGTAGGTTGGGCATCCAGAGCCTGCCCGTCGAGAGCCTGCCCGTCGAGAGCCTGCCCGTCCACAGAACGGCCGTCCACCGGCTGCCCGTCCACAGAACGCCCGTCAAAACCTGGAGCATCGGATGTGACATGGCCATCACCCATACCAAGGTCCGCAGCCACCGCGTCTTGTCGCCCCGAGTCCAGCTGAGCCACCTGCTCGTCAGCGCAGCCACCCAGCGTGAACGCCACCAACAACACCGTGAGAAGCTCACGCTTGTTGCTCAACCTCGTCCAGCTCAACCTCGTCCAGCTCAACCTCGTCCAGCTCAACCTCGTCCAGCTCAACCTCGTCCAGCTCAATCTCGTCATCATCAACCTCCTCATGTCGCCTCTCCCGTCCAGCGGCGCATGGCCGCGTCGAGCTGATCGTCTTGTACCAAGCGCTGAAGCTCTTCTCTTTGCACCTGCTCCACCACGCGCCCTGCGTCGAGCACCACGGCGCGGTGCGCCAAAGGGGCCACCAACGCGAGATCGTGCTCGGTCCAGAGCACCGCTGTGCCCCGCGCCACACGCCGCCCAACCTCGGCGGCCAACGCCGCGCTGCTCGCTGCGTCGAGGCCAGCGAGACCCTCGTCGAGGATCAGCGCCTGGGGCTCGGTAATCAACGCCACAATCCAGGCCGCCTTACGCTGCATGCCATGGCTCAGCTCACCCATCAAGCGATCAGCGTCATCCTGAAGGGCCGCAAGCTTGAGCAGCTGGTCGAAGGCTAGGGGATCACGTGTCACGCCCTTGACAGCGCAGGCAAACTCCACCGCCTCGTCCAAGGTCAAGTGCGGGGGCAAAAGCAGCTCCTGCCCCACATAACCCACGAGGCTCCGCGCCATCTCAGCCGCGGAGAACACATCGTGACCGGCGATCAACGCCGACCCCGCGTCGGGCACGAGCTGGCCGGTGAGCATCGCCAATGTCGTTGTCTTGCCCGCCCCGTTGCGCCCCAAGAGCACCACCAGCTCGCCAGGCGCCACCTTGAGGTCGAGGGCGTCGAGGGCACGACGTTTGCCGTAGCTCTTTTCGAGACCTCGCGTTTCGATCATTGGGCTGCTCATGCAGCATCCTCCTTGGAAACAGAGCGCCTGCGTTGAGGCCACGCCCGCTGTGGCCACACCAAAAGAAACACGGCGGCCAGGGCACCACAGGCGAGCGCTGAGAGCCCCACCTGCCACCAGGCCAACGTCACCACCCCGATGCCAAGCCCCAAGGCTGGCAAGAGTCGCGCGGACGCGCTCCAGCGACGCTGTGCGCCCACCCGTGGCCGCGTGGCGACCACTACCATGAGCGTGAAACCCAGGCCCAGCGTGGCGAGAGCCATCGTCAACGCCCAGCCATGACGCGCACCGATGGCACCGCCAGCGAAGACGATGATATGCGCCACCACGAAGAGCCCCGCGAGGAGCCGCCCAGCGCTCTCAGCCAAACGCGTGCGTGGCAGGGTCAGCACGAAGCTGACACCATGAAGGCGCGGCGTGCGTCGCAGGGGCAAGGTTGCGCTCCAGATCACGAGCACCACCCCCAGAAGCGGCGCCGCCCCCAAAGGAGCGCCCACGTTGACCCCATAGGCCAGCGAAAAGAGCGCTACCAGGGCCACTCCGCCCCAAAGCCCCCGATGGGCTCGAGCTTGCTCTCGCAACACCTTGCGGTAACTCGCGGCGGCTCGGCGTGGCAGCAGTCGCGCCACCCAGAGCCCGTAGGGTGGGTCCGCTGGCGCAGGCCGCCCCCCATACACCGTGCGGGCTTCTTCTTGCACGCGAGGGATCACCCGCAACGCGCGACGTCCATAGCCCATAGCCGCCACAAAGAGCACACCGAACCCCATCAGCAAAGGAGCCTGCAGCAGCAGGGCTGCGGGCAGTGAGATGCCCTTGAGCGCCCAGCGCAGCGCACCGGCCTGAGCCACAGGCGCCGCGAACGCCGAGAGCGCGAAACCCAAAGCCGGCAGATAGAAGAAGGGGGCGTGGCGCTCAGAGCCAAAGGCGCCACCCAAGCCACGCCGCAGGTCACGTATCCAGCGCTGCTCTGTGTCCGAAGCCCAAGCGCAAAGGGCCACACTACCAAAGGACGCCAAAAGCCCCCCGAGAACGCTGCTGGCGAAAAAGACACCCAGGCGTAGCGTCGCCCCAGGGTCGCGACCGCTGGTAGCACCAATAACAATGCCCGCGGCGGCGCCGAGCCAGGGCAGCTGATCACGGAAAAAGATGCGCAAAGACGCAGAGAAGTGCCAGCGCGCCGAGAGCGGCCAGGGAAGCGTCCAAACATGCAGCGGGTGGTGGTAAAGGGCCGTCAGCGCAGCGATGGGCAAGGGCGCAACGAAGACGAGCAAGAGCGAAAAGAGACGATCGTAGGCTGCGGCCTCGCCGAGGGCGCGCATATCGAAGCCCACGGCGACGCCGATGGCCACGCCCACCAAGGCGGTGATCATACGCGCGACGGCGCCTGCGCTCTCCAGCCGATCGCGGGCACGAAGCAAACGAACCCCGAATGAACGAGCCTGGGGAGCGGCAGGAGGGTGGGTGGTGTCTGTCATGGAAGTCGCTAAACTGTGGGCACACTAGCGAGCCTGGCGATGCGCTTCAAGGAGAGAGCTGTGATCTCAGAACGGTTGTGGGCCCAAAGAGCCCGAGGCTTCGGCGAAACGATCTTCGCCGAGATGACAGCGTTGGCCCTAAAACATGACGCGGTGAACCTCGGGCAGGGCTTCCCAGATTTCGACCCGCCGCCCTTTGTGATGGAAGCAGCCCAACGCGCCATGGCCGACGCGTCCACACAGCAATACGCACGCGGCTCTGGCGAGCTCGTGCTCACGGAGATCATCGCTGAGGAGAGTGGACACGCTTTGGGGCGCAGCATCGATCCCACCTCGGAGGTGACGATCACCGTGGGTGCTACAGAGGCGCTCTTCGCTGCGACCCTCGCCCTGGTGGAGCCCGGCGATGAGGTGATCCTCTTCGAGCCCTTCTACGACTCCTACCCGGCGAACGTGAGCATCGCCGGAGGTACAGCACGCTATGTGCCCTTGCGGCCAGGTGCGGACGGGCGCTGGACCTTCGATCAAGACGAGCTAGCGGCGGTGTTTTCGGCGCGCACCAAGCTGATCGTGCTCAACACCCCGCATAACCCCACGGGAAAGGTCTTCCGCAGAGATGAGCTGGAACAGATCGCTGGGCTCTGCCAGCGCCATGATGTGCTCGCCCTCTGTGATGAGGTCTACGAGCACCTCGCCTTCGACGGGAAGCACCTCTCTTTGGCTAGCTTGCCCCAGATGTGGGAGCGCTGCCTTGTGATCTCCAGCGCAGGTAAGACGTTTTCAGTGACAGGGTGGAAGATCGGCTGGGTGGTCGCTCCCCCGCATCTCAGCCTGGCGCTGCGGCGCATTCATCAGTGGATCCCCTTCGCTGTGGCCACTCCCCTGCAACACGCTGTAGCGGCATCCATGCGTGTTGCAAAAGAGAGCAACTATTACAGCGAGTTCCTGCAGCTCTATGCAGGGAAACGAAAACGCTTGATGGACGCCCTCACGCCCACTCCCCTGCGCGCCTATGAACCAGAGGGCACGTATTTTGTCATGGCTGACCTCAGCGAGTCTGGTTATGAGAGCGACGTGGAGCTCTGTCGAGCGCTCCCCCGAGACTTTGGCGTCGCGGCGATTCCGCCCTCGGTCTTTTATGGTGAGAAGCATCGACGCATGGGCCGGAAGTTGCTGCGCTTCGCCTTCTGTAAGCGCGACGCGACCTTGGATGAAGCCGCCCGTCGCTTGGCGGCACTCCCATAGGCATCAGAATAGCCTGTAAAAGTGGACTACTGGAAGCAGCGGGGATCGAAGGGGTCTCTTGGCGTCTTGGCGGTTCCATCTTCGCGAAGAGCCGTGATGCGTGGCTTGTCGAGGGCCTTTTTGAACTGAGGGTGACGCTTGATCACTGCGCGCATGTGGGTCTGCACATGGGCACACGGGGTCCATGTGGTGGTCTGAACCTGGGGTGGCATGGGCCGCCACCTCGCTTCGCGGAGACGCGCATGCCACGCACCGAGATAAAGGCTCGCCACAGTGCTCACCGCCATCAGCAGCACCAAAGGCCAAAATAGCGCTGCAAAGGAGACGGGGCGCAGGGGTACACCACCCTCCGCCTTGAGCTTGTGCTCATACGCGAGAGCCCGCGCCGCCTCGGCTTCAGCCTCCGCCGCTTCGCGCCGAAGGGATTCGGCGGTGAGCTGGGTCTCCAATGATCTCAACCGTGCCCTAAGGGCTTCCGTCTCGTCGCGATACATACTTTAAGTGTAGCCGCCGAAGTCGAGCGAGCCAGGGGTGGTCAAAGAAAAAACATGCGTGATCTGCACGACGAGGGTGAGACCGTGGAGGTGATCCGCCTACGATGCATCACACTGTGGCACTCAGAAGACAACCGGTGTGCATGCATCACGGGATCCACTCCGTTCTGCAGGGTGTTCTGCATCATGGTCACACCCCTTTGCAGGCACGACTCTTGCTCTGCAATGCCACCGCTGCGATCGCTGGTGCAGTGGCAGGAGCGGGCAAGGGAAAACGCAAAGCGAGCCGCACCAAGCGAGGAAGCAGACGCACCAAGCGACGAAGCAAACGGCGACGACAGGCATCGCTTCATGTGCGTGCTCGAGCGCCAAGAGCGCCCCGCGCTTCGGTACGCTGCCGTGCACCGCGTGCAACGGCCGCCAAGAGAACACGTGGCAGGTCATTTGCGCGCCATCGTGCGCCCCGAGCTGTCACTGCGACCCGACGAAATCAAACACAACGAAGTCAAACACGACGAATTGTCGCTGCAAGAAGGAGCGCAGGACACACCAGGGGTTCACGAGGACGACAGGCGTTCTCACGGCGACGCTCACGACGCTTCTCAGGACACCATGGCCCTCGCCGCCCTTATGCCGCCCTCCAACTCTCTCACCCTCATGCTCATGTTGAAGTCCTCGACGCTCAGATCGTCGCTGAGGGTCTCCCGCCTGCTCCAACGCAGCATCCAGCTGCCATGTGTGAGCCTGTGCCCTGCGTGTCACCTCCCCCGCCCTCTTTGACACCACCGCGTCCGCCCCCCGTAGCTCAAGCGATAGACACGGAGGAGCCAACGCCAATCCCAATCGGCCTCCACGCGCTCTTCGCGCCCCACCTGTGTAAATGACATGGGTGCTGAAACTTCGTGGTGTGAGTCGCGAACCTAGCGAGGCCTCGGCCACGGAATCTGCGGTTTGGCAGGGATGCGATGGCCCCAACGCTGCAGCTTCTCCCGGCATGACGAGCAGAGGTCATATTCACCATCGGAGGTGGCGACCTTGCCACGTGCGTCCTCCATCAAGCAGCCTCGGGTTGGACAGTGGGGCAAGCCCAGGGTGTGGCCGATCTCATGCACCGCCACCTTAGCCAGCCGCTGCCGCGCGTGAAGCACGCTTCTGGCTTTTTTCCGCGCACGAAAGGCAGAGATCACACAGGTCTGGCCATCCATCGTCGCCAGCCCGAGAATGCCCCAATCTTTGTAACGCCCCTTGGTGGTGGAGATATCAACCCCCGTGAGCCCCAAAACGCGAGAGGCATCCTTGGGCGCCTTCTGCACCAGGAAATCAAGCAGCTTCTCTCCGCGATAGCGACGACGTGGTGGGTAATAGGCCGCGCGGGGCAGCGCAAGTCGCTTCAAGACCCGCACCTTCATGCCCGTGAAGGCCTCAAGGGCGCGCTTCACCAGCGCCACATCGGCCGCGGGTAGAGACTTTCCGAGGGGTTGAACAGCGATAACCTTCTGCTGGCCGAGAGAGACCGACGCGAAGGTGCAGAGAGCAAGCGCGACGATGACGCTGAGGAAA
>JAFCZD010000048.1 GCA_019314525.1 Deltaproteobacteria bacterium | reverse complement strand
GCCAGCGTCTTCTGCCTGCCCAGCGCCAGCGTCTTCTGCCTGCCCAGCGCCAGCGTCTTCTGCCTGCCCAGCGCCAGCGTCTTCTGCCTGCCCAACCTCTGCCCGCCCAGCATCTGGCCCCGCAGCCGCGTCAACCAAGATCACCACCACGAGGGCTGCATCAGGCATGGCAGGATGCACCACCCTTACACGGGTCAACGGATTTACTGGCTTGGCAGTGGGAAAGACTGGACCTGCGGAGGGCTTGACGACCTTGTTGCTTTCGTTGACACCCATGACCCGAAAGACGGCAAACGCCACCAACGCGCCCATGGCAGCCCAGAGCAGGCCACTCCATCGTCGCCGCTGGTCCTTCTTTACCGACTCCATCAACCGTTCGTTTTGGGAGGTCGGCAAACGGCGCTGTCGCCGAGTCGGGGCTGCACGCCGTGGACGTTGTGGCACGTCCGCGACTGGGGGCATGGGCTGGGTTGTGGGAAATTGTCGCCGATGATGACCGTGGGTGCCATCGGGCAATTGAGGCCCGGTTGGGGCAACCCGTGAGGATGGAGAGGGTGGGACGTCTTCGCGGGGGGCGCCAAGAGGCGGACCGGATTCCGGAGAGAACGCCACACCAAAGGGAAGAGTACCCAGTCGCTCTCGAGCCTCGTCTGGCGCGCCATCATCGCCTTTGGTCCTCGAGGGTAACGCGGGAGGCCCGCCCCGGCGCCCAAGCTCGCGATTGGCCGCCAACTCGAGATCATCCTCGTCGATCTCTAGCGTTCTACTCCGATCGAGTCCCACCCCCTGGGCGTCCTCGATATCACTCTCTCGGAGTTCATCTCGGTCGAGCCCCTTGAGCAGCCCACCGCGCAAGGCGTAAGGGTCTGTGGGTACATCTGCGAGTCCAGGCGCAGGCGGCCAGAGCTCTGATGTGTCTGATGCCTTTTTTCGCTTTGGCGGCCGCTTGGCGTGCACCTCCTGCTCATCGGGAGACTTGCCCACATCTGCTGCCCACGCCTCGTCGTCTTGGCGACCTTGAGGCGCGTACTCTCCAGTGTCAAAGAGCCGATGGACTCCAGAGCGCTGGGAGCCCTCATACGCTTCCGCGGCTGGGCTATAGCAGCGCGGACAGCTATGGGGCATGCGCTCCACGGAGAGCGCGTGTTTGCACTTTCGGCAGGTGAAGGTTGGCATCTTTATAAGCCATAATACCGCCGACGGGCGCAGGCACAACACCCATTCGTCACCCTTCAAGCGCTAGACGTTCGCGGCGTAAGCCGGAAACCAAAAGAAAGCGAAAGAGGACGGCAGAGAAATGCCAAGAAACCGGTCAGAAACCCGCCCTCGATGGGTCCTGAACGGTTCATCATTTCCGCTGACGTCACCTGGTAGCCCCCTCTTCACGGTGCTATCCTGTCCTGCTAGAGGATTGACATGCTTAGTAAAAAGACTCTTTTTTTTCCCCTGGTTGCCCTAGTCGCGATTTCATGTGGGCGAACTTTCGTCACTGGCGATAGTGAGGACAGTGCATTGGCTCCTGCTGATAGGGGCCTAAGTCCGTATTTTGACAGCGTTCTACCCCCACGACCTCATGACGCGGCCCCCACGCCGCATCCTGATGGTGTGATGCCTCCACCGCACCACGACGGTGCACCACCGCCACCGCCACCTGAACATCTCCCAGACTTGGTGATCCAGCCTCTGCAGCCCACCATCAGTGGAAGTAACAATGACCGCGTCCGTTATGTGCTGCTTGTCTGCAATCAAGGCACAGTGGTCAGCAAGGAGGCCCGAGTTGACCTCTATTACCACCAACTAACAGCTCCAACCGTTGGCGAATTGGGAGATCGTGCGATCTCCTTGCCTCCCTTGGAGCCAGGGGCCTGCACCAGTCGACGCGCCACTTGGCGCCCTGCTCCAGGAACCTACTCCTCCTGGGCGCAGGTGGACCCCAAGGATGTGATCGCAGAAATCTATGAAGGCAATAACCTCGCGGGGCCTCTCATGGTGGTCGTGGGCACTCCCCCACCTCCCCCACCTCCCCCACCTTTGAGCTGCACCCAGATCTGTGGTGCGGCCCTGGTCTGTGGGCTCTTCGCTCCGCTGAACTTCGATGAATGCCTCAGCTGGTGCGACCCCCTCAGCGATGCTGCTCACTCTTGCCTCAGCGATGCGGCCTGGGCCAATGATTGTCCGGCGCTGGGCGCTTGCGCCCCTCTACCGACTCCACCGCCGTTACCGCCGCCTGCGATATGCGACAACATCTGTAGGTGGTTCGTCGATAGCTGCAACATCGCGCCCTTCATCGACAGCGCGCTCTGTCTGTCGATCTGCCAGAACCTACCTCCCCAAAGCCTGAGCTGTGTACGAGACGCCGAGGCACAGAACAACTGCCAAGCAGCCCTTGGCTGCCTCCTCTGACGATCATGCACTCACACTCCCGTCATCTCTGGTTGACTCTTGTCTCCTTGGCCCTGCTCACCCTCGCCTGTGGCACACCTCAGCGACCGACGCCCGAATCCAGCCCAGAAAGGCCCATTCGGCTCACCATTCTTTCCATCAATGATTTTCATGGCCAGATAGACGCCCGCCCCAAAAGAACCGGAGAGACACCTCCCCGCTCCCTGCTCATTGGCGGGGCTGAAGCCCTCGCCGCGACTATCGCCGACCTTCGTGCGCAAAACCCCAAAGGCACTCTCCTGCTCGATGGAGGCGATTTCATGCAAGGGAGCATGGTCTCCAACCATTTCGAAGGCACACCCATACGCGAGCTCTATTCCCTCATGGGGGTCGACGCCACGGTGGTGGGGAACCACGAATTTGACTTCGGGCCAGTGGGACCAAGCACCGTTGTGCGCAGCGAAGAGGACAAGCCTAGGGGCGCGCTTCGGGCATGGATCCGCAAGGCCCCCTTCCCTGTCCTCTCGGCCAACCTCAGAGACAAAGCCGGCAAGCCACTTCTGTGGGAAAATCTGCGTTCTCACGTGATTATCGAGCGGGCTGGTCTGCGCATAGGCATCGTGGGTCTGACCACCACACACACCCCCACGACGACGCTTCGAGCCAACGTCTCCGACCTGCGCTTTGAGGCCCTACGCCAAAGCGCCCTCCGTGAAGCAAGGGCTTTGGGCAAGGCGAAGGTCGACCTACGAATCCTCCTCGCCCACGCGGGGGGCACCTGCGCCAGCGAGGATCCAACGAGCTGCCGCGGGGAGATCTTCGATCTCGTGCGGAGCCTGCCCCCCAAAACCTTCGATCTCGTTGTTTCTGCACATAGCCACCGCTGCCTGCGCCACGAGATCGCGGGCACGCCCGTGGTTCAGGCCTGCGCCCTCGGCATCGCGGTGGGTCGTGTGGACCTGCTCGTTGAGAAAAGAGCGAAGGGCAGCGCCTGGAGGAGCACCCACAAGATCTACCTACCCCACCCTGTGTGTCACCAAGTCTTCGCCAAGGGAGGTAGCTGCGAGATAGGCCTGCGACATGGGGCACAACACGGCCGGCTCCTGCCCAACCCTGCGTTGACACGCCACGCTGGCCTGGTGCAACGCATCAGCCAGGCTTTGGCGCCTTTCCGTGAACGAACACGCCCCCTCGAGCAAAAAATACTCGCGCACTTCGCTCGCCCCTTGAAACACCCCTTCGCGGGTGGTTCAGAGGTCGCCTACCTCTTCGCCAAGATGATGAAGGCTGCCGTCCCTGGGGCTGACATAGCCCTCGTGAACGCTGGCGGGATCCGGGGCAGCATTCCAGCGGGTCCCCTGCGCTACGGCGACCTCTATCGAGTCTTCCCCTTCGACAACCGCCTCGCGACCCTCCGCGTCTCGGGAGCAGAGCTAGAAAAGCTCCTCCGAGCATCCCTGACGCAGCGACACCGCGGGGTCATGCAAGCCGCAGGACTTTCGGCCCAGGTTCATTGCGATTCCAGTGGCCAGCGCCGCCTTTCCACCTTGAAGGACGCACAGGGGCGCCCCCTGCTGAACACTCGGGTATATAAGGTGGTGCTCGCCGATTTTCTGCTGTCAGGCGGAGACGGGCTCAGCCAGGTCATGGACAAGATCCCCACGACCCGAAAAAAAGTATTGGTTGGCCGGCTCATCCGCAACGAAATGGCCACCTATCTCCTCGCGCATAAAGGCCTCATGAACCTCCCACGAGCCCCTGTCCTGACGAAAGACAACCCCTCGATTCGCCCTGTCGGTGAGGGTTGTGCACCTCCTAAACGTCCAAAGCGAGCGATCTGCCGTTGAGGTGGCCTCACTCGCTGTGGGGCCTGCCATTGACTTGACGGTGAACGTCGCTACATTCACGAGGCCTTGGCAGCGAAGCCGTCGTTAAGTAAACGTCCCCAAGAGGCTGCCACAGCCGCCCGAGGATGGTAGATTCTCGGAGAGCGTCCACTGGTGCTATGGATAGGATTGACTAATGAGCGAATCCAACCGTCTACCCATCATTCCACTGCGCAACATGGTTCTATTCCCTGGCGTAGTTCAACCCATCGACGTGGGTCGGCCTAAATCACTCGTGGTGGCCGAACAGGCCACCAAAGATATCGGCATGCGCATCGCCGTCGTGACGCAAACCACACCAGAAGTCGAAGACCCCAGTATTGGTGAGATCTTCAAGATCGGCGTGGAAGCCGAGGTGCTGCGTGTGATGAAGATCGCCACCAATCGAGCGACGGTGGTCGTGCGAGGCATTCGTCGCATCCACCTCGAGAGCTTCGAAGAAGAGGGAGAAACGGTCTATGGCACCTTCACGGCCGTGGCTGAAAGCGGAGAGGACGAAGTGGAGGCCCAAGGCCTCGCCATGGCTGTGCGCGATTCGGCCAAACAGCTGATCTCGATCTCCCCCGATATCCCCGACGAGTCTGCCGTGCTCCTCGAACAAGTCCGAGAGCCGGGCAAGATGGCTGACATCGCGGCAGCCAACCTCGAGGGCTCGATCTCGGAGAAGATCGAACTCCTCGACATGGTCTCGATCCCCGATCGACTGCGGGAGGTGCTGACCCGCCTGCAGCGTGCCCTCGAGACCTATCGCGTCAAAGAGCATATCGACTCTCATGTACGCGCTGAGATGGGAAAACATCAGCGAGAAGCCGTGCTTCGTCAACGCATGCGAGCCATCCAAGAGGAGCTCGGTGATGCGGACGACGACGACGCCGCCGCTGAGTTCGAAGACCGTATCCCTGAAGCTGGGATGCCCAAAGACGTCGAGGAGGTCGCTCAGAAGCAGCTTGCTCGATTGCGGCAAATCCCGCCCCAATCCCCCGAGCACACGGTGGCGCGTACCTACCTCGAGTGGCTCGTGGAGCTCCCGTGGCAAACGCTGACCCCCGACAACCTCGACCTTGAGCGAGCGCGAACTGTCCTCGATGAAGACCACTACGGCCTTGAGAAGGTGAAGAAGCGCATCATCGAGTACTTGGCCGTGCGCCGGCTCAAACCCGACAAGAAGGGCCCCATCCTCTGTTTGGTCGGTCCTCCCGGCGTGGGCAAGACCTCCACCGGACGCAGCGTAGCCCGCGCCTTGGGACGGAACTTTGTGCGTGCATCCCTCGGTGGTGTGCGCGACGAGGCAGAGATCCGCGGCCATCGACGCACCTATGTCGGCGCGCTGCCAGGGCGCATCTTGCAAAGCATCCGCCGCGCTGGTTCACGCAACCCAGTCTTCGTCCTTGACGAGATCGACAAGCTTGGACACGATTTCCGCGGTGACCCAGCCTCGGCGTTGCTGGAGGTGCTCGACCCCGAGCAGAACCATCAGTTCTCCGATCATTTCCTCGAGGTCCCCTTTGATCTCTCGCAGGTCCTCTTTTTTGCCACCGCCAACGAGATCGACCCGATCCCGGCGGCGCTGAGAGATAGGCTTGAGATCCTCGAACTGCCTGGTTATACGCGCAGCGAAAAGCTGCACATCGCCAAGAGACACCTCATCCCGAAGCAGATCGACGAGCACGGCATCACGAATGAGCGCATCACCATCGCCGATGAGGCCACCCTGCAGGTCGTAGACGCCTACACTCGGGAGGCTGGCGTGCGCAACCTCGAACGTGAGCTGGCAGGCGTTTGTCGTGGAGTTGCAGTGAAGATCGCTGGGGGCGATGACTCCGCGCACCACATCGTCAAAAAGAACCTTGGTGATATCCTCGGCCCTCTACGCTTCTACCCTGAGGCAGCCGATCGTACCGAGCTTTCAGGTGTTGCTACAGGGCTGGCTTGGACTCCTGTGGGTGGTGACATCATGTTCGTCGAAGCGACGCGCATGGCTGGGAAGGGGAAGTTGATCCTCACCGGCCACCTCGGCGAGGTCATGCAGGAGTCAGCCCAAGCGGCCCTAACCTTCGCCCGATCCCACGCAGAGGACTTTGGGCTCGACCCAAAGTTTTTCCAGAAAAGCGACCTCCACGTGCATGTCCCCGCGGGAGGGATCCGCAAAGATGGCCCCTCAGCGGGCGTCACCATGGTCACAGCCCTGGTCTCGCTGCTCTCCGGTCGACGTGTCCGCGATGACCTGGCCATGACAGGCGAGATCTCGCTGCGCGGCACTGTGATGCCTGTAGGCGGCGTCAAAGAGAAGGTCCTCGCTGCGCATCGGGCTGGCTTGCACCGGGTGATTCTGCCAGAGCGCAACCGCAAGGACCTCATCGACATTCCGCAAGAGATTCAAGACGAAGTCGAGATGGTCTTCGTAAGCAACATCATTGAGGCGATCGAGTTGGCCCTCGAGCCAGCCACGGCACACGACGAAAAGCGACAAACATCGTCTGACACAACGCAACCGACGGTCTAGCCACAAGGAATACCATGTCTCGTCTACCTCTAGCCCTCTTCGCCCTCGCAAGCACTGTTCTGCTTGGTGGCTGCTCCCTCGGCCCCACGGAGCTGCTGATCATCTTCGCCATTATCCTCCTACTCTTTGGCGCCACTCGCTTGCCGCAACTGGGCAAGGCTTTGGGCGACACCGTGAAGAGCTTCAAGGAGAGCACGACGAAGAACGAGCTCGAGGGGGAAGACGAGAAGAAGGCGTTGGACAAGGAAAAAGAGGATGTCTCCCAGCTCGAGGAGGCGAAAGTCGAGCGGGTGGAAAAGAAGTAGCCCGCTTGGTGACTACACCTTACGACCGTAGCTCAGCCAGCTGTCCGAGCAGCGTCGACAGCTCCGTGAGAGATAACGAACGCCCTCCATCACACCGAGCCTTCTCTGGCTCGGGGTGCACCTCCACAAAGAGCGCATCCACGCCGACGCCCACCAAGGCGCGCGCCAGCGCGGTGATCTCTTCTCTCGTGTTGGACGCGTGACCCGCGTCCCCCACCACAGGGCAGCCGAGGGCCTGCATCGCTGGCACAGCGGTGGTATCACATACCAAGCGTTCGTAGCCGAACATGCTTCCCCGCTCAGTGAGCAAGACTCCTTCGCCGCCCGCTCCTCGCACCTTCTCCACAGCACCCGCCATGGCGGCAGGTGCCATGAATTGCCCCTTCTTGATATTCACCGCCCGCCCGCTCGCCCCCGCTGCCTCGAGTAATGAGGTCTGCCGACAAAGCAGCGCGGGGATTTGCAGCAACTCCACAGCCTTGGCTGCAACCGCCACATCTTCGACGCGATGAACATCTGTGGTGGTAGGCAGGCCAAAGCGCTCACCAACCACCATCAACGCTTCGAGCCCAGCGTCGAGGCCAGGGCCCCGGTAACTGCCAGCGTGGGTGCGGTTGTCCTTCTCGTAAGAGGCCTTGAAAATCAGCGGTCGCCCATATTTGGCACAAATGTCACCAAGTTCACTGGCGATTTGATCCATGGTCAACGGGTCTTCTACCACGCACGGACCAGCGATCAGCGCCCAGGGCAGCCCTGGGCCGATACTCACGCCCTTCCCCACTTCCACCCCCTTGGTCTTTTTCTCTCGTGTGCCCATAGAAGCTCCCAAACGACTAAAGCGTTGGACCGCGCCCCCCCTGCAGTCTAGATTCCACCATTCTTGTTCCAGCGAAAGAGGCCAACATGTCCAAGACCCGCTTCCTCGATGCTTGCCATGGCAAGCCCACCGACTGTACTCCCGTGTGGCTTATGCGCCAGGCAGGGCGTTACCAACCCTCATATCGTGCCTTACGCAAGCGTGTCTCCTTCTTTGAACTCTGTGAAACCCCCGAGCTGGCCGCGCAGGTCACCGTGCAGGCGGTGGAGGACCTCGACGCAGATGCGGCGATCATCTTCTCCGACATCTTGGTGCCTTTGATGGCCATGGGTGCGCAGGTAGAGATGACCGATCGTGGCCCCAAGCTCGAGCCCATCCGCGATCGTGGCGCCATCGATCGCCTACGCGTCGTGGATCCCGCAGAGGAGGTCCCCTATGTGATGGAGGCCATCAAGCTGGTCAACCAGCGGCTCGACGGGCTCCCTCAGATTGGGTTCGCTGGCGCTCCCTTGACCCTCGCCAGCTACATGGTGGAAGGCGGCGCCTCACGCGGCTTCCCCTACCTCAAGGGCATGCTCTTTGGTGACCCAAAAGCAGCTCACACCCTGCTCGAAAAGCTCGCTGACCAGGTGGCACGCCACCTGCGCGCGCAGGTGGAAGCTGGCTGCCATGTGGTGCAGCTCTTTGACACCTGGGCGGGCATCCTCGACGCTGAAGACTACCGCAACATCGTCCTGCCCCATATCAAGCGAATCTTCGACGACCTCGCTGACCTCGAAGTGCCCCGGATCTTTTTTGGAACAGGCCTCGGGCACCTACTGGAGGTGGTCCGCGATTGTGGCGCCGACATCTTTGGTGTTGATTGGGTGATCCCTCTATCAGAAGCGCGGCGCCGGCTGGGCAAGGACGTGCCCCTCCAGGGGAACCTCGACCCCTGCAGTCTCTTCGCTGAGGAAGACGTGCTCGAAGCCCGCATCCAACGTGTCCTGGACGAAGCTGGGGGGCGCCCACATATCTTCAACTTGGGCCATGGCATCCTGCCCCAGGTCGACCCTGCGCGGGCACGCTTCATGGTGGACACGGTGCACCGCCTCAGCGCCAAAGAGAACGCGTAATGATCACCATCGTCGGTGGCGGAATCTCGGGGCTGGCCACAGCGCTGGCCATCGACGATCTGGCCCGAAACGAGCGCATGCCACCTCCTGCACTCCAAGTGCTCGAGAGCACGCCGCGACCTGGGGGAAAGATCCGCTCCGAGCCTGAAGCAGAGTTTCTCTGCGAAGGAGGCCCAAACGGCTTCCTCGACAAGGAGCCCAAGACCTTCGAGCTCTGCAAACGCCTCGACCTCGAGGTGCTCCCGGCGACAGATTTCTTCGAGAATCGATACCTCTACCGTGGCGGCACCCTGCATCAGGTCTCCATGCACCCGCTGCAGTTCATGGGCTCTGGGCTGCTGCCCCTCAGCGCCAAATTACGCCTTGCCATCGAGCCCTTCATCAGCGCCCCCAACCCTTTCCCAGAGGACGAGTCGGTGGCCAGCTTCGCTCGGCGCCGCATCGGGGAGCAGGCCTTCCGAATTCTCATCGACGCGATGCAGTCGGGCATCTACGCCGGGGACCCCGAGCGCATGAGCGTCGTCAGCTGCTTCCGGCGCGTCGTGGAGATCGAGCGCGAATACGGCAGCCTCATCCGCGGCATGGTGGCCCTGATGCGGAAGCGCAAAAAAGGTAGCCCCACGCCTGGCGCCGGCCCCACAGGCCGCTTGACCAGCTTCCCTCGGGGCCTCCAGCAACTCACAGACGCTATGGCCCAGCGCCTCGGTGATCGGCTCATCACGAATACACCTGTGCAAGGCGTCTCTCGAGGTGAGGGAGGCGAAGGCTATGTAGTGCACGCAGAGGGTGGCCGAGACTTCCCGTCGGACCTCGTGATCCTCGCCTGCCCTGCCTTCGCTGGCGCCTCTATCCTACGCGGTCTCGATGAGGAGCTAACGCGGCTGCTGCGCCGCATTGACTACGCACCCATGGCCGTGGCGAGCATCGCGTGGCGACGAGAGCAGGTGGAACACCCCCTCGATGGCTTTGGCTTCCTCGCGCCCCGCCGCGAAGGGTTGCGCCTCCTCGGGGCGCTCTTCACCTCCAGCATCTTCGTGCAGCGCGCCCCAAAAGGGCATGTGTTGATCCGCGCGATGCTCGGCGGCGCTCGCGATGAGAATATTCTGCAACTCGACGACGAAGAGATCCTCAACGCTGCGCGTCATGACCTCGCACAGGTCCTCGGGCTGCGGGGGCAACCCGTCATGCATCGGATTTTTCGTCATGAGCACGCCATCCCCCAATACAACGTGGGGCACGGTCGCTTGTTGCAGAGCCTGGACGATCGTCTCGAAGCACATCAGGGGCTCTTGCTCACAGGCAACGCCTTCCGCGGCATCGGCGTCAACGATTGCATCGTAGATGCCGGGCTCATGGCCCAGCGTGCTTTGAAGGCGCTTGGGGTTTGACGGTCTACTCCCAGTCCTTGCCAACAAGTGCCAGATTCCAGAGGATCTCCACTCCTGTCTGCTGGAAGCGTTGAAGCAGGTTCGCTTTCCAAGCTCTTCCGAGAGGTTGAAGGTGAGCTATCCCTTGCATTATCGCTGCGCCATCTAGCGGCGTAGAAAACTAACGAGCCGAGGGATCCAGCAGATCGACCTCTGTCTGGGTGTCCGCCCAATTCTTGCCTTGGGTATGAGAGCGCCCGCTGCTGGAAGGTTGCCATTCACGGGTCGCCTCCAGCCACTGGCCATCAAGGCTGTGACGGGCGATCAACTTGTCAAGCCGAGCGAGAACGGGATCCTCGTGGAACCAGGGAGCCATCACCTCTTCTGCCAATTGACGAGCTCCATAGGTCGGATCTATGGCAGCCAGCACCCCACAGAGCGCCTCCTGAAAGGCTTCTGCTGAAGAAAAGCGCTGGTCTGGATCCATGGCCACCGCACGCTGAACGAGTCGGTCCACAGCCTGGGGAAGCGCCGGCCTCAGCATTGAGGGCACATGGTGGGCACGACGAGCGGCCATCCTGAGAAACTCGTTAGCCATACGGCTTGGTGCGAAGCGCACCCCAGTGAGCAGCTCGAAGAGCAACACCCCAGCCGCAAAGATATCCGCACGTTGATCCGTAGGTGCCCCAAGAAGCCTCTCAGGCGCCATATAGCCCATCTTTCCCAGCACAACGTCAGGGGCCGTGCGAGTGATCTTGCGCGCGGAGTAGGCCAGGCCGAAGTCCGCCAGCTTCACGTAACCATCGTAGGAGACCAATACGTTACCAGGGCTGACATCACGATGGATCACTCCCAGCGCAGACCCACACTCATCGGTGTGACGATGGCAATACGCCAGCGCTGCGAGCAGCTGATGGATGATCCAGAGCGCTCCTGCGGGAGGGAGTAAACGTTGCAGCCGATGACCACGCCGGAGCAACCTACTGGCGTCCTGCCCCACCACCATCTCCATGGCCATATAATGCTCGAGCCCCACCCGGCCCATCTCGAAGACGTCCACCACGTTGGGGTGACGCATGGAGGTCAAGAGCGCCCCTTCTTCGCGGAAGCGTTGAGCAAAGTCGCGGCTACGCCCACGTAAGATGGTCTTCACGGCACATAGCTTGGAGCGGCCGTTGGCCACTCGTGGAGCGGCCACAAAGATCTCGCCCATCCCGCCCTTGGCGAGGCGGTCGATGAGGACAAAGCGCCCAAATATCCGCGGGAGAGTGCTCTGCATGGTTCTTCCAGCAAAATGGATACAACCTATGTGCCAAAGGGCAAACCTCACGCCCTTTCTCACAACACGGGGAAATCACGTTATTCTTTAGTCTACGAGCAAAAGGATAGGATAGTCTGCGTGGGGTCTTGAGGAACAGACTGGGGCCCCCATTCCCCAGCAGAGACGGGCTTGACAGACAAGGCCAAGGAGCATAGAGGAGCCAGCCATGCGAATCCTGATCGTTGGTGCAGGCGTGGTGGGCAGCAATCTCGCCGCTGAGCTATCTATGGGGGGCCACGTCGTGTCCATCGTCGATGATGATGTACGCCTCGTGCGAGAGCTGAATGACCGCCTCGATGTGCTGGCCATCGCTGGAAACGGCGCATCCCCTGCCTGTCTGCGGCGTGCGGGCATCGAAGACGCAGAGATGGTCATCGCGGTCACGAATATTGATGAAGTGAACCTGGTGATCTGCATGCTGGCCCATCGCTTCGGCGTCAAATACAAAGTCGCCCGCATCCGCAACGAGGAATACTCTGGCGACAATGCCTTCCTCAAACCAGAAGAGCTCGGCATCGACACCATCATCAACCCCGAGCACATCCTCACCTCGAAGTTGCTACAGATCCTCCGCACCCCAGGCGCCACTGATATCTCCTCCTTCGTCAAGGGACAGATCCTCTTGGTGACCTTCGACATCGACGAGGGCGCACCTATCGCGGGCAAGCAACTCAAGGAGATTCGACAGCTCCCCAACACAGAGACCTTCCTCGTGGCCGCGATCTTCCGTGGGGAAGACGAAGCCCTCGTCCCGCGAGGCGACGACGAAATCCGGGTTGGCGACCACATCGCCGTCATCGTCGGCCCCGACGCGCTGCCCACAGTGCTCCCCCTGATGCAGAAAGAGGTCCGTCAGCCACAACGTGTGGTGATCTTCGGCGCGACCATGGTGGGCCACGCCGTGGCAAAGGCGCTGCAGGATCATATGGAGAAGGTGGTGCTCATCGAGCCTGACATGGAGCGCGCAGAGGAGGCCGCCACTGAGCTGCTTTCGACGCTGGTGTTACAGGGCGAGGCTACCGACCTGGACATCCTACGCGAAGCCGATATCGAGCACTGCGACTTCTTCATGGCCCTGTCGCGCGATGATGAGGCAAACCTCCTCGCCGCACTGATGGCTCGGCGCTTCCACGCCAAGAACATCGCTGTGATGGCCCAGGAGCCGGCCTATATGCCAATCCTGAGCAGCCTGGACATGGACGTAGTGCTCAACTCCCGCCTGGCAGCCGTAGGAGCGATCCTCTGCTTCATCCGCCGTGGTGAAGTGCATATGGTGACCCGCATCAAAGAGAGCGAAGCCGAGGTCATCGAGCTCGAAGCGGCAGAGGGCGCCAAAGTCACGAAAAAGCCCCTCAAAGACCTGGACCTCCCCGAAGGTTCCCTCATCGTAGCCGCCCTCCGCGACGACAAAGTCGTGATCCCTGGCGGAGATTTCCAGATCCAACCCCATGAAACAGTGCTGGTCTTCGCACTGCCTGAAGCCATCGAGCGCATCGAGCGCATCTTCTCCAGCCGCAGGCTCTTCCGGCGTCACCAATAGGGCCCCATGGACTTTCGCTCTGTACTCTATATCCTTGGGAACCTGCTGCTACTGCTAGCTGCTGCGCTCCTCCTGCCGCTGATCACGGCAATCACGATGCAAGGCAGCGGACCTCTCGAACGCTATGAGGTCCTCGCCTTCTCCATGGCCATCGCCGCCGCCGCCATCGTTGGCCTGGCCCTTCGCGCGAGCTTCGAGACCGACCTGCGCAAGGTGTCACACCGTGAGGGGGCCGCTATCGTGACCTTCTCTTGGGTGCTCTTTTCACTCATCGGCGGCCTCCCCTTTGTGATCACGGGCGCCACGGGCTTCACCGACGCCATCTTCGAGACCATGAGCGGTTTCACCACCACAGGGGCTACGATCCTCCCCAATGTGGAGATCCTGCCAGCAGGGCTGCAGCTCTGGCGGCACCAAACCCAGTGGATGGGGGGCATGGGCATCGTAGTACTCTCGGTGGCCGTGCTGCCCATGCTCGGCGCTGGTGGCTATCGCCTCTTCAAAGCCGAAGCGCCCGGCGGCGCGACCTTCGAGCGCAACATGCCCCGCATCAAAGACACCGCCAAGGTGCTCTGGGCACTTTATCTGGGCTTAACCCTGGCAGAGCTTCTCCTGCTCCGTGTGGGCGGAATGAGCTGGTACGATGCTCTCTGCCACGCCTTCTCCACCATGAGCACGGGGGGCTTTTCAACCCGCGGCGCTAGCCTCGCGGGCTGGCCTTCGCCGTTCATCCAATGGACGATCATCGTCTTCATGCTCTTGGCAGGCATCAACTTTGATATCTATCAGCAGCTGCTCGTTGGCCCCCGGCGCGCTGTGCTCAAGAACTTCGAACTGCGGGTCTATTTGCTCATCGCGCTCCTCGGCGGCGGGCTCTGCTTTGCCGTGCTCTACCACAGCGGGCAGGTGGCTGGCGGCGCCCTGGAACCCACGGCGCGGGGCGCGTTCTTCCAGGTGCTCTCCATCTCCACCACCACAGGATACGGCACGGAAGACTTCGACCTCTGGCCCGATCTCTTGCGGCTTCTCCTGCTCTTGATGATGTTTGCCGGTGGGTCCACCGGCTCCACGGCAGGCGGCATGAAGGTCGCTAGGATGGTGATCTTCTTCAAAGCAGCCCTCGCCGAGCTGCGCCGCACCGTCAATCCCAAGGCCGTGCTGGTGGTGCGCCTGGGAGAAAAAGCCCTCGACCGCACCTTGGTCTCCAACGTCCAGGCCTTCATCTTGATGTGGCTTGGCATCTTGGCGGTGGTCACCATCATCCTCACGGCGTTGGGTATGGACATGTTGAGCGCGTTTTCCGGCGCGGTGGCGAATCTCGGAAATATTGGCCCGGGCCTGGGTAGCGTTGGACCCACAAAGAATTTCGCCCAAGTCCCCGAGCTTGGCAAATGGGTGCTGATCTTTGCTCAGCTCATGGGTCGCCTCGAAGTGTACAGCGTGCTCGTGCTCTTTCTCAGGCGCTCCTGGGTGCGCTGAACCACGAATCAGCCCAACCATGGAATGGAAGTGCGCTGGTAGGGGTTGGACCATTATTGCCCATGGCTAGCTGAGCGACCTTTGGCTTGCGCGTTGGCAACAGCCTTGATTTCGTGCTAGGTAATCGCGGTTTACGCACTAACTGGCCTGGGCATAAGAAGCCTCGGTCGATATAAATGAGGAGTGATACCGATGATAAAGAAATTGGCACCGGCATTGGGAGTGGTTGCGTCCCTTGGCCTGCTCTTCGGATGTCAGGATTTAAAACCGATTAAGGGTAAAGGCCGTGCTGGCGCCACCACCGCTGAGTCCGGCGGCACCGGCGGCTCCATGGGCGTCACAGGCACCACTGGCCCCAAAGTCTCCGTAGAGATGTATGTCATGTCCAAATGCCCCTACGGTGTGAAGGCTGTGGACGGCTTCACCCCCGTGCTCAAAGAGCTCGGCGACCGCATCGACTTCAAGCTCGAATACATCGCCACCGAGCTCGGTGCCGGCAAGTTCAAATCCCTCCACGGCCAGCCAGAGGTTGATGGAAACATCCAGCAGCTCTGCGCACGCAAACATTACCCAGCCCTCAGCCAGTGGGTTCCTTTTATCGATTGCGTCAACAAGACCTGGCGAACAATCCCCAAGAACTGGGAGGCCTGTGCCAAGAAAACCCAGCTCGACGTGGCCAAGCTCAAAGGTTGCATCGATGGCGAAGAGGGCAAGCAGCTTCAGACCGCCTCCGCCAAGGCAGCCAAGGCTCGCAAGGCCTCCGGCAGCCCCACCATCTACGTCGCTGGCAAATCCTACCGTGGCGGGCGTGGCAAGAACGAGTTCATGCGCGCCATCTGCTCCGACATGAAAGGCACCAAGCCTGAAGCCTGCAAGAAGATCCCCGAGCCCATCGAGGTCAAGGCGATCGTGCTCAACGACAAGCGCTGCAAGAAGTGTCAGACCGCCAGCCTCGAATCCAATCTGCGCGGCCGCTTCTTCCCCAAGCTGACCATCCGCACCATCGACTACAATACGCCCGAGGGTAAGAAGCTCTATCAGGAGCTCAAGCTGAAGCACCTGCCAGCATGGCTCTTCGAGAAGGGCGTCGAGAAATCTGACAAATACGCCCGCATCGCGCGCTGGATGGAGCCCAAAGGCGAATACAAGAAGCTGAAAGTTCCAGCCAAATTCGATCCCACCGCTGAGATCTGTGACAACAAGGCAGACGACACTGGGAACGGCAAGGTCGACTGCGATGATCCGACCTGCAAGGGTGACATGCTCTGCCGCGAAGAGAAGAAGAAGCAACTCAACGTCTTCGTAATGTCCCAATGCCCCTTCGGCGTTAAGGCCATCGACGCGATGAAGGAAGTGCTCGAGAACTTCGGTACCGATCTCGACTTCGACGTCCACTACATCGCCACCAAGGACCCAAAGCAGAAGAGTGGTTTCAAGGCCCTACATGGCGACAACGAAGTCTATGAGAACATGCGTCAGCTCTGCGCGAAGAAATACTACAAGCGCGGCAACAAATACCTCAACTACCTCTGGTGCCGCAGCAAGAACTACCGCTCCAACGAGTGGAAGGGCTGCGCCAAAGATGGTATCAGCGCTGCGGTCATCGAGAAGTGCATGAACAGCGGCGAGGGCGCCAAGCTGCACGGGGAAGACATCAAGATTGGACAGCAGTTGGGCGTCTCCGGCAGCCCCACCTGGCTAGCCAACAACCGCTTCAAGTTCAGCGGCATCGCCCCCAACGACATCAAGAAGAATGTCTGCAAGCACAACGCTGGCATGAAGAACTGTGACAAGCAGCTCACTCAGAAGGCCGCCGTGAAGGGCAAGTGCAACTAGCATTCTGCTGCTAGGAGAAGAATCTCCTAGCTCTACTGTTGACGGTATTCAAAGCCCGTCCCATCCAGGGGCGGGCTTTTTTTTCGCTACGTCTCTTCGTCCCACTACGTCTCGTCGTCCTTCTTATCCCCGCCCTCCTCGCGTAGGCCGCGGTAATTCTCCAGCAGCTCGCGGTAATAGGGGGTCTCGGCGATATGCGGGCACTTCTCGAGCGCGGGCAAGAGGCGCTCTAGCAGCACATGCTCGGTGACGTTCTCGATAAAGAGCAGCACCTTGGGATAGGGGCCGCGATAGGGCTTCGTGGTCACCAGCAGGTGAAACTCGCGCGCGGGCTCTCCGTCGACGGCCAACTTCATGGTGGTCTGCTTCCGCTCCACCGCCACCCCCTGGGACGCACGCTCGAGCGCTAAGCGCAGATCGCAGTCCTTGCACTTGAGCGTGCGGCGACACGTGCCGCCCATAGCGTTCACGCAGTAGATCAGCTGCCCTGTGAGGTGTTTGAGCGCGCTAGCCTTGATCCCGAAAAAACGACTCGCGGAGGTGTTGAAGGCCACCACCGTCACGTCCTCCTCCACCACGAAGGTCATCGCAGGGAAGGTGTCGATGAGCTCCTGTAGGAAGCGCGTATCGTTGACCGTCTGCGGATCGAGGGATTCGGTGATGCGCTTGTGGCGCGGGCTCTTCAGCTTGTGCAGAGGTTTCTTATCGCTTCCAGAGGTCACCCATCTAGTATCGCTCGGTCACGCTGCCTCGTCCAACCGATGTCCAACGATCCCTTCCCGCCCTTCCCGCCAAGTACCTTCAATGGGTCTCTGGAAAGAGTGCAGGCACGGCCGACTCGAACAAGTCGTCTGGGATGGAAGCCACAACATCATCGGGCGTACCTTCCAGCCACGTCCAGCGCCGCTTTGGCTTGTAGAGCATGCCCCAACGTTCTTCTGCCATTTCAGCGACCCAAAGACACACTTTCTTAGTCGTTCCCGCACGCCATATGCACCTCCTCACAGCCATGGAAGGTGTTTGCTTTCGCATCTTCAAATGTTTCTTCACTTCAGCGGTACAGAGCCCATCATCAATCTTCATCAGAAAGTCGGGTATCCGTGTGTGTTGGTCGTGCGCGAGCAACCAGCGTATGACCGAAGCGCAGGCCGTTCTCGTGGACGTTCCAAGCATGTCGTGGGCACCTGTCGCACACAGAGTCTTTTCTTTCAGGAGGGCGTAGTTCAACCTCAGCGCTGGAGACCACTCGTTATCGATATTGAGAGTCTTTCCCTCTTCACCGTTCAATTGAAGCAATACCTCATGCTCGTGCTCCACTACCAGATCTTCAAAGGTCTCTGCTAGAGACAGAACCATATCGACGAAAGGTGGACCACCAACGGAAGGCCTCGCGCAGCCATGGTGAAAAGCTCTCTGGGGCACCAGATCCTGCGGCGTTTCCCGCAACGCGAACACTAAGACGCTATGCACTTGTGAAAAATCGCGGCTCTCCTCATGGAGGAGTTCTTTCTCTTGACGAGCCTGCTCTGACTTAGAGGCGTGCGAATAGTTGGCGATCCAATCCTCCACCTGGCCCCATGTTCGAACGCGAGAGAGCACATGGCGCAAGAGTTCTCGCTGAACGGAACGTGGAAGGTCGGAAGTCTCTGTGCTGCAGTAGTTACGCAGAAAGGTCTCTGCACGCCAGAAAATGTCGGCGGCAAGATCCTTCTCCAGCGCCCGCAGAAGCACAGGTCCGAGTTCCACCAAGACAGAGGAACCTGTGGTATCGATCCAACGGCGCAAGCCAAGCTGATTGGACTTTGCCTCCTCACAAGACTCAAGCGTTGTTCTCAAAAGACGGCGAAATCGGTCAACCTGGGCAATCATCGAAAAATCCACTCTCTGCGCTACAGAGCCCACAGCAAACGGCGGCGTACGGTAGGTTGCAGCTGGCATCTCAGACATGGTCTGTACCTCTATATCGATCAAGCACGTGATGGCCCAGCCCTCACCGGATCCGAGTACTCTGCCGCTACTCAGTTGACCTGTTGACCTGTTGCTGCCCAAGAATCGATCTTGGAACCATCAGCGAGCCAAGAAGGTGTTCTGCAGGAACCCCTCGTGGTCTGAAGAGCAGTGGGCTCCCCAGAAGTTGGTGATCACCCTCTTCCGGTTCACTGTACTTAGAGGCAGAGTTCCACACTGTTACAGCTCGTGGGTGATTCACAGTCTGCATCGTAGTAGAGGCAGCTCCAGCAGTCGTCAGACTCAAACCCCTCCGTAAAACAGAGGGGACAGCTATTGGCCATGCACTGCGCAACCTCCTTCGCGGAGCCGCACTCCACCAGCCGACAGACGCTGTTGGGATCACAGCCATAGGCACACTCTTGTTTCATGCACTCGACGACCTGCGTGCAAGTCTGGCCACAGCGATTGTTTCTGCACACCTCATCGCCACCACACTCGTAGTCCTCGA
>JAFCZD010000287.1 GCA_019314525.1 Deltaproteobacteria bacterium | reverse complement strand
GTCGCAGCTCGAGGATTTGCCAGAGGCAGCGCTGGGGATCTGGGGCGAGGTCGAGATCATCCAGCAGCAAAAGCAGGCGCTGACCTGAGCGGAGCGCCAGATCGGCGACTCCGGCGAGCAGGGCGGGTAACTTCTGGCTTACACCGCCGAGCAGCGGATCCGCTTGGCAGGCTGCGGCGAGTCGGTCATGAACACCACGCACACCTTGCTCGAGGCTGTATCGAACGGCGACGAGGTTGTGTTCTGGCGCCACCTGCCGGACGAAGTGGCCAAGGAGTGATGTCTTGCCCATGCCACTGTCGCCCAGCAGCACCAAAGGTCGTTCGGGGCGCTCTGGGAGCTGCACCAGCTGGGTCAGCAGATGGTCACGCCCCCCGAAAGGGGCAGGCGCCGTTGGGCTATAGGAGGGCTCCAGCCGTTGTGCGCGCTCCACGAAGGCGGCAAGCCGCGCGGCGTGCACATCAGAGGAGCGACCAAGGGTGGTCGAGAGCGCGTCATCAAGGCTGCTCACGGACAGTGGCTCCACCATGCCCTGATAGTTTTCAGGCAGCGCGTCGCTGGGCCCCATCATCTTGTTGACGCCGGCTGGCATGCCAAGGAGCTTCTTCTGGGTGCTGTGTGCGTCACCAGAGATCGTTCCATCGACGGAGACCTGCCCCGTGAAGGCACATTCGCCGGGGAGCTCACGGCCCAGCAGACAGCTCGCGGCAGCGAGGGCAAAGCCAAGCCCGAAGCTGGGGCCGTGCAAATGACTGTCGGGGGGGGTGGCTTGCCAGAGGTAATCGAAGTGTTGCCACTCGAAGGAGAGGTAGCCTGAGTGGGAGAGCGCGCGCATGGCCGCATGCAGCGCCTGGGGCGTGGAGTCAGCGCAGCGATTGGCTGGAAGAAAGCGCCCGCTTCCACCCGGTACCACAGAGACATGCAGCAACACACAGAGCGTCTCGCCACTTTGAGGCTCGATCACCGGTACCACAGCAGGCGCGAAGGGCGAGAGCTGGCTGGCGATGGCGCAGAGGCTGCTGTGCTGGGTGGCGGGTATGGCGGTGCCCTCGAGCAAGAGCTCACAAACCAATGCGGGCATCTTGAGCGGGGCCACAGTGGCCAGGCCGTCTCGGAGGGCGCGCGCTTTGCGCTCGAGCTCTGCTATGTGGCCTTTATGCTGCAGGCTTTTTTTCTGTGGGAGATCTGCTGCGGCGAGGAGCACGTTTTCGAGCTCACGTACCTGTGCAGCGCCCAAGCTCGGCCCATCAGGGATGTGGGTCAGCACATGGTGCATGGCCGCGGTGAGCCGCTGCAGGCCTCGCATGGTCTCGGCGAGGGAGTGCCCCTCGTCCGCGAGCTGGCACTCCTCCTCGAGGGCCGAAAACCAGGAGGGGGGCAGAGCAAGGGCGAGTTTGTCTACCCTGTGCGACCCAAGCTCTGTCACCAAATCGTGGCCGCGGGCAGCCAGGTCGGGGCCGAGGAGGGCCGCCGCGGAGGGATTGTCGCTGGCCAGCGCAGCGGCCTGTGCCCGGAGCTGCTGCAGGTTGCGCAGCAGGTCGTGGGTCTTGCGTCTCAGCGGGCCGATTCGCTCCATACATGTAGCCTGGATGTTGTTTCTTGTGTTCGTGGCTTACGCCCCGAACGGTCTAGGGCTCGCGCACTTCCAAGGAAAAGAGCGCTGGGTCGACGTCTAGGTCGACCACAGGCTCTGTGGGAATATCTTGTGGTCGGAAGAGCACCTCCCAGTCGCCTGAAGCGCAGCTGCTCGGCACCCCAAACACGTGCACGTCACTGTCGCCGACTTTGATGTGTACCAACTTTCGGTGTGTGGGCGACCAATCGGTGCTGCGTAGTTGGAGATGCAACGTGCCTACAGCGTCGAAATAGGGTCGTCCCACCATTTGCACGTCGAGCTGCTGTGGATCGGTGGGCAGCGGGTGTAAGGCAGAGGAGAGTTCGGCGCCAGCGCCGTGCACGTGGCGGCGTCGGAGTCGTCGGGTGCTGTGAGCAAGGATCAACGCCAGCAGTGTGACTTCATGCTCTTTGGGCTTCGCTGCTTGCTCAGGCTGCTTGTCACGCTCTTTGTCACGTCGCTCATCTCGCCACTTGACGCGTTTAGCGTCACCCATGATGTGCACGCAGGTCTCGCATGTGTGCACGTGTGCGCGAGTTGTATCGATCTCTGCCGCGGCGAGCACACCAAACGCCAGCTCGATAACGCGCTCCTCCCAGGGACAAGGCTCATGAGCCCAGCGGGTATCGCTTAGCTTGCTAGCCATGATCGTGCTCCGTGTGTGGGGTCTCATAATCCTGGCGATACGCAGTACGAAAACGAGACAGCCGCTTCTCTATGGCATCTGCCGCTCGTTTGCGATCGTGCGTCTTGTCTTCGTCTGGGCAGAGAAAGTGCGCGAGCTCATCGGTGGGCACTCGCCAAAGCTTTGGCCGAGATTTTCGACTGTCAGCGAGCAACCGTTCCCGCTGCTTGGTCAGCTTCTGCAGGCGAGTTTCGAGCAGAGGGCGGTCTTGTGCATGGGCGTGTCGCAGCTCTCGTTGGCGTCGCAGGATGCTCTCGAAGAGCATGCCGAGTCGCTCCTCGATACGTCGTTCGTGCTCGGTGCGTGCAGCGAGGGCCTTGTCATGCAGGGGGCCGAGCACTGCCCAGAGCGTGTCGAGCATCTTGTCGGCGGGTTGTTGCCGTTGCTGGGAAAGATAGAGCAGCTCCTCAGCCGATAGCTCCAGGTCGTGGGGGGGCACGTAGGCGAGCTTGCCCGTGACCATCGTCGCCACGTCCAGCCGCGTGGCGTTGGGTGTTGTCTCAGGCGCTGTCTTCGGCGCCGGCGTGATGTCCACCGATCCGCCACTTTCCACATGCGTCTCGGCGATGACCAGCGCGTTGCTCACGTTGCGGCGGTGGCGGCGCCACTCGTCCCGGCAGGCGTTGAGCGTGATGCGGTAGAGCCAGGGCGCGAACTTATCCGGCTCGCGGAGTTGTCCGAGGTGAGCGACGAGTTTGCGCTCTACAGCGTCAAGCACTCGGTCGACGGCCTCCGCCGCGCCCGCGGGCTCACTGTCGCTTGAATTCAATGACGTGCCCGCCCGCTGCCATCCAGCGGAGAGGCGTTGGAAGAAAAAGGTCGCCGCCTGCTCTCGGATTCCTAGGTAGTGACGCGCAAACGACTCTCGTGCCGCGACATCCCGGTCTCCCGCGCCATCTCCCCCGGCTGCAACACCAAGGAGCGTTTTGTCATTGAGCGCTTTGTTGCTGCGATCTCTCACACCAAACCACCCTAGCGGAAGTTCCCGCGTCTGATGGTAGATCTGGCTCATCGCGTGCGTCAATGTCGTGCTCCTCAGCGCGCGCGCAGGTCCTGCAGGCGGCGCCCACACTCAATGACGCTTGCGTTGTTTCTCAACTGACAGGGGAGGGGCGAATGCTGCTGCTAATGCCTGGATTATTGGCGCCTGGATTCTTGTGGGCCGCTGACGATCAGGGTGTTCTCGGGCAGCTTCAGCAGGTGTTGTTCAGCTTCACGACGCGGCACGTAGATGTACTCGATGCCGCTGTCCTCGGGGGGCACGAGGTGCACGGCTTTTTCAGTGAGCCGATAGGTGTAGCCAACCCACAGGTGTGTTCTGTGGATGAAGTCCCGCTGTGCCTGCAGCATGGCCTCGCGCATGGTGTCGAAGAGAAGAACCGTCGCTTTCATCGCGCGCCTCTGCGTCGTGATTGCTCTGTGGGTGGTGCAGTTCAATAGAGACCTGGAAGTTTTTCCCCCACCCGAGCGAGGTGGTCCCAATAACGTTTCACCTTCGCAGGTGCCGCCGCATGTAGGGCGTGAAGCATTGAAAGCGCGTGCAAGAGGCGAGCGTGCATCTTGCGCAGCCGAAGCCGTCGGGCTCGGCTCGACTCTTGTGCAGGCTCAACCTTGGCGAGGGCCCCGCGAAGCTCTCGCCAGGCGATTCGGTACTGCCGGTAGGCGGCATAGAGCATGGCTGGTGATGTGGGCCCTTGGCCTCGGAGCCGTGCGACGGTCGAGAAAGAGCCCATGGCCAGGCCATGTTGGGGGTGGTAGCGGTGGAGGGCTAAGTTGCCTGGCGCCAGCTTCCGAGTGGGCGCTTGTACAACACGCTTCGTTCTGGTGGCAGTCTTCTCGGGGGCTACAGGGGATAGAGGCGGAGTTGTCGTCGAGTGGCCACAACTAGCTATGGCCATGGTGAGGATGGCGAGTGTCAGCATTACCCTGCAGCAGGCCATCGGCGTGTCTCCCCCTTCTGGGGGCGATGTGCGCGCCACCCAATGAAGGGACGATAAACCATGCGGCCAGCTGACAGCTAGAGATAGATTTTCTTGGGTGGTTCGCCGGATGATTCCATGACAAAGCACGGCGTGCCAAGCAGATGCACTCGCCAACACCTCCAGGGCGACGCCGATTAGATCATGGTCGCGATAAATTGGACCAAAAGGCGCACTTATCCCCACGTAGATTGGTGGCTGCTCTCGGTGTGCCCTCGATTACCTGATAGGGATCGGTGGCGATCTCGTAGCGCGGCCACGCCGGCAAGTCGCCGCCGTTGGGATCTCCGGAGGCGGCGAAGCGTGTCCAGTAGCCGAGCATCGCCGCTTCAGTGGCACGATCGCTGGCGTCAGCGTTGAAGACCTCGCCAGTCATATGCTGAAAGAGGAAGAGCAATTCGGAGCCATGGTAGGCGCCCTCACCGGCGCGGAGATTTGTCGAGAGTGCGCGGGTGAAATAGTAGCGATAGACGGGCGCGCTCTGCGAGTAGGTGAAGCTGCGCGCGATCATGCGCGACGTGCAGGTGAGATTGCGATCGGTGACGGCTGCGACCAACGCTTCGCGTGGGGAGGCGTAATCGCTGGTGGGGTAGGCGGCAAGGATCTGCGCCATGAAAGGAAGCGTAGCCTCGCCGAGGGCGGCGGCCAGCATGCGTGGGTACTCCTTGAGGGCGATCTCCTCGACGAAACGGTTGGCATATTCATCAGCGTTGCTGCCGATGATGAAGGGCACCTGATTGTGGTCGCTGGCGGCGATGATGGCTGAGGGCTGGCGATCGACGAGGTGTCCGTCAACGTGGGGGTAGAAGGCGAAGTTCCCGATCCCGCCGGGTCGCGCACTTTTGGCAATCACGAGCTTCTCGACATCCACGGCGCGTAAGCAGGCTAGGCGATCGGAGGCGTCGGCGCAGCTCAGCTAGCGCCGGCTCCACTGCGTTTGGTAGTGCGATGCCTCTTCTTGCTGCGCAGAGTCTAGATAGGAGATGGCGCTGGAGGTACCTTTGAGCGTCGCGTCAAAGAAGGCGAGCGTGCCTGCGCGCACCTGATCGAGCAGGTCGGTCATCGGCGCTGCGTCATCTACGACGCCACCATAGCCAGCCTCGAGGTCCTCGATCCAGAGCAGGTGTTTGTCTCCCGATGCCGCGAGACGGAAGGGAGCCGTGCGCCACTCAGCGACGTTTCCGGTGCGCTTGCTCACGTCGCGGGAGCCCGTCACCACCAGCATCGGTTTCTTCACCTCAAGCCAGGATTTCTCGGTCATGCCCTGCCCGAGACCCGCCGGCGAAAGCGCGACGGCCACGTCCACCCGTTCGTCCGCGAAGGTCTCCGGCGGTGCGTCGCCTCCGGCCGTGTAGACGTGGGTGCCCACGAGCAGGTTCGCCGTGCCACCGCCAATATAGGCGCCGGCGGCGGCCACGCGTTCACCATCGATCTTGCCGTTGAGCTCAGGGGCTTGATGCGCGATCTCGTCGAGGGAATCGAGGATCAGCGTCATGTCGAGGGGGCGGCTGCGCCAATCACCCACCGCCGCCGTTCCTGTCAGCGGATCGTTGAAGTTTGGTGAATCGCTGTGGTCGGGCTGGATCACCACGTAGCCGTGGCTCGCCCAATGGGCGATCAGCTTGTCGTATTGATTTCTAGTACCTGCCACGGCGTGGGAAAAGAGCACGAGGGGATGAGGCCCGTCCGTGATGGGGTAGCTGATGCGAAGCGGGAGCGCTTTGTCACGGGTCGTGTCCATCAGCATGACGCTGTCCACCGTTGCCACAACTGAAGGCTGCGCTGTGGCTCCGTAGAGTCGATCGGGCTCACGCAGCCGCTGAAAGCACGCCCCAGCGCATTCTTTCTCCAAGGCACGCTCGTCGAGCCACGTCTTTGCGCTCTCGTCATGCTCAAGCTGCGCCTGCAGAAAGGCCGTGGTCACGCGTTGAATCCAGCCGTGGTGCTGTGGGTTCCGGGCGTCTCCTGGATACCAGGGATCACTTCCGGTGAAGGCATGGTGCTGGGCGCCGACGATGTCGAGCACGTACTTCACCTCAGACGCGGAGCGACGATAGGGATCTTCGAGCAGCAGACGATTGGCGCGCACGTCGGCACCCCAGTCGAAGTCCTCGGTGCCGAGTACGAAGAGGGCTGGCGCGTCGACCGTGTTCCACGAGCGGGGATCGATCAGGTTCTGCAGGCCCGCGGCCGCGGGCTGTGGTCCGAGGGCGACGACGGCCTTTATGCGCGCGTCAGGATATTGCTTCAGGCCACTATCCTCGCCTTTGATGGCCATGCCCACCGCCACCAACGCTGTGGAGGACCCAGCACACTGACCGGCGGCGGCGATACGCTCGCCATCGACTCGCCCGGCCAAGAGCGCGCTTGCCTGATCGGCGGCGAGGATGCGTTCGAGCGCGAAGGCGAGGTCCCCGGGGCGATCGGCCTGATTCTTTGGATCGCCAAATCCGGAGAAATCCTTGGCCGCGAGGGCCGCGTCGATGGCTGGCCTGTCGCTTCCTGGGTGTTGCAGCGTTACCGTGATGAATCCCTGGCTGGCCCAGTGTTCGCCGAGGTAATCGAAGGCGTCGCGGGACTCGCCAAGGCCGTGGGAGAAGACCACCAGTGGGAAGGGGGCCGAGCCCTCGTCGAGCGCGGGGGCGAAGATGCGCACGGGCAGATCTCGCTGCCGGGCTGCGTCGTGCCAGGTGGCGTCCTCAACGCTGATCCGCAGTGGTTTTGTTCCGACAATCGGATCCACCAGATTTTCGGGACTTGAACTACTGCCGCAGCCCAGCATGAGCACCAAGAGCCAAGAGAGCACGTGCCAGCTGCGGGCGAGTGCCAGCAGCTTAAGAGCATTTGGAGTGGCCGGAGCAGCCTAGCGAGGCTGAGTGCTGCGACACTCGACAGGAGGATACACGCGCGAATCATGATGGCTCCTTTGGGGCTGGTGGGTGGGCTGGTGGGTGGAGCAGTTGCAGGGCCTGTGCCACGCGACAACGAAGACCAACCGCCTGAGATCCTTGAGGGCCAAAAGGGTGAGCTGCTAAAGATGAGTGCTGCGACACTCATCGTGGGGAGAGCGCCAAGACTCGGACCCACAGACGAGATGCGCTATGATGCGCGGATGCGAGAGATGGACAGCCCCACGCGCACGATCCTCGACGGCACCCGGGCGCGGCGGCTGCTGCGTTCCTACGAACTCAAGATCTCCACGGCCAGTGCGACGCGCTCACTGCGCTGCGAAAACCCGGTGGTGCGCATTGGCAGCCAGCCGCGAAACGATGTGCACCTCGCCGACGAGACCGTCAGCCGCCTGCACGCCGAGATCTGTGTCGACGAGCACGGCTATCGGCTGCGTGATCTGGGCAGCCGCAACGGCACCTTCGTCGATGGTGTGCGTGCTCTTGACCTCTACCTTCGACCAGGCGCGCGCATGGAGCTCGGTGAGAGCACGCTGATCTTCATGCCCTCGGCCGACGAGGTGGCGGTGGAGGCGAGCGAGAGCGATCGTCTCGGACCGATGGTGGGCAAGAGCGTGGCGATGCGCGAGCTCTTCGCCCTCGTGCTGCGCGCGGCACCCACCAACGCGACGGTGCTGCTCGAAGGCGAAAGTGGCACCGGCAAAGAACTTATCGCCCAAGCGCTGCACGCCCATAGCAAACGCGCAGGTGGACCCTTCATCGTTTTCGACTGTGGTGCTGTCTCTGCGGGCTTGCTCGAGTCCGAGTTCTTTGGGCACGAAAAGGGTGCCTTCACTGGCGCCACGGAGCGCCGCATTGGCTGTTTCGAAGAGGCAGATGGGGGTACGCTCTTCATCGACGAGCTGGGAGAATTGCCCCTCGATCTGCAGCCCAAGCTCTTGCGCACACTAGAGCAGGGTCAAATCCGTCGTGTGGGCGGCACGCAGGTGATCGACGCCGATGTGCGTGTCGTGGCGGCCACCAATCGCGAGCTGGCCCAAGAGGTCAACAGCGGCACCTTCCGCGAGGACCTCTATTATCGGCTGGCGGTGATCACCCTGCGCACCCCGCCCTTGCGCGAGCGCCTCGACGACCTCGAGATCTTGGTGCGCCACTTCCTCGATGAGGGCTATATCGATCCGTCAGAGTCCTCGCGTGCTTTTTCGAAGATCAGCGCCGAGACTTGGGCGCGACTGCGTGGACAGAGGTTTCGCGGCAACGTGCGCGAGCTGCGCAATATCATCCAGCGCGCCCTAGTGCTCAGCGACGGTGAACTGAAGGTCGATCCCCCAACGGGTCCCGCGACCAAGAGTGAGCAGGAGCCCTCGCTCCAGCCCGACCTCGAGCTGCCGCTGATCGAGCAGAAGCAACGGATCGTCGCCGCTTTCGAGCGGCGCTACCTGGAGACGATGCTGGCGCGACATGAGGGCAATATCTCGCGCGCGGCGCGGGGCGCTAGCATGGACCGCATGTACTTCAAGCGCCTGATGAGAAAACACGGGCTATGAAGAGCGCGCTCGTTATCTCGTTACTTTTCCTCTCCGGGCTCGCCCACGCCGAGCAGGCTCACGCTCTGCCGCTCGGACGCCTCGTGCTCGTGGGGCAGCTGGCCGAAGATGCGGCCCTGCGCGGCGCCAAGGAGGCAGGCGGCGCCCGCTGGAGCGCCATCACGCTGAAGCCACGGAAAGAGGCTGCTGTCGTGGCTCCTCACGCGGAGCTTGAGCGCTTGCGCGCGCTCTACCTCGAGGCCGATTTTCTCGGATGTCTGGCTCGCATGCAGCGCAGCGCCCTCGCCCCCGACGATCTCCTGGCTCGCGGCTTACGTAACGCAGCGGCCAAAGCGGCAATCCTTGGCGCGGCCTGCGCTCATGACGCCGGTGACGCTGACCTGGCCAAGCGGCTGCTCACGCGCGTCTTCGAGGCTGAGTTACCTACCGACGCGCTCAAGGACGCCAAGCCCGTGGTGCAAAAGATGATGGAGGGCATTCAGCTCGTGGGACAAAAGGCAGCACGTCACGGCCTGGTGCTGAAGACCTTACCCAAGGAAGCTCACGTCACCATCGATGGCTCGCCGAGGCCCTGTCCGCGCAGCCCCTGCAGGAGTGCCCTACGGAGTGGGCGGCACGTGATCGTGTTCAGCAAGCTCGGCTATCTCTCGCGCCGTCTGATCATCGACCTCGATCAAGACCAGCAACGCAAGGTGAGCCTTGATCCCGCTCCGGCGGAAAAAGCGCTGAGCCAGCTCTCTGCCTACCTCGCAGAGGGCGAGGCCCTTGATGGCGTCGAGGTAGGAGCCACAGCAGCGGACGCTTTCCGAGCGCGCGTGGTGGTGCTGGTGCAGAGCCGGAGGCGGCGCCTCGCGGCGAGTCTCTACGACCGTAAGTTGGGGCGCATCGTCGCGCGGGCCGGTCTGAGCGAGGAGCCTGGCGTGCTAGAAAAGGCGGTGCGCATGGTGATTGAGGAGTGGCGTACCAAGGTGGAGCCCACGCCCCTATGGAAGCGCCCGCTCTTTTGGGGCATCACCGTCGGGGCCGCGGCGGCTACGGCCCTGACCGTGTTTTTCATCACCCGTCCGACGGAGAAGCGCTATGTGCTTGAAGTTCCTGCTCAGTAGGCTGGCGAGCTGGGCTCTCTTCGCGCTGTTCACCCTTGGTGGCTGCCAGAAATCAGAAACCCATATCACGCCGCTGCAGGTTTCGCCTTTCGATCGGAGCGAAGAATGCATGGGGCGCTATGGCGCGAATACCTTCGTGATCGAAGTCCTCCGCTACGGCGGCCCGATCGAGCCGAGCAAAGCGCTCGCCTCCGAGTGCCGCCGCTGCGCGTCGGGTGAAGTTCCCTGCCCGGTGGTCACCCGCCGCTGCGTTTGTGCACGAGATCGCCATGATATTTTTCAGCTGACCGAGGCCATCGCGGGCATTCGCTTCGACGAGCTCTCCTCCAAAGAGCCCGTCTGTGTACGCCTTGTCGCCCTTTTTCAGCCCAATGGCGGGGGGCCGAGCACGGGGCCAGGCGAGACCTGCCCCGCCAGCCAATGCGAAGTCAAGGAGGACGACTTGCGCATCCAGCTCTGCATGCTCAGCGACGTGGGCAGCCTCTCTGAGGCCTCGACGCCGCTGGTCTTGCGCCATATCTATTGCTCGAATATCGACGCCGTCGTCGCGGGCTGTGATGGTTTGATCAAATTCTGCGAAGCTAGACCGGACGCTGGAGTTTGCTCCAGCCTCTCCATCTTCTGTTCAGACGCCGGGATACGCCCGTGGGCGGATCTCACGGCGAGACAGTGTGCCACCTTTTAGGGGGGCAGCGGGATTAGCTGCTGGGGCAATCTCAAGGTACGCTGGCGCCGATCTCGTCCCAGAGGTCGCAGGCCATGCTACGGACGCCAAAGACCATGCTAGAGGTAGCGTCGAGTAGGATTGCCGGATCGGTGGTGACGTCGTAAGTCGTCCAGAGGGGATCGGTGCCGCCATTAGGGTTGCCGCTCTCTGCAAGGCGTGTCCAGTAGGCGAGCATGCGGGCCGAGAGCCGAAGGTCATCGGCGTCGGCGAAGGTGGCGATGGAGCTACGCTCAAGTGCTTGGAAGACGTAATAGAGCTCTAGCCCGTGAAAGGCGCCAAAGGTGTCGGCCAACGGGCCAGGCATTTTTCGAGTGAAGTAGTAACGGTAGACAGGCTCCGTTTGCGTGGCCTGTGCGGCGCGGGCGATGCGTCGCGCCATGCAGGTAAACTGCGCATCCGTGGTGGCGCGGATATAGGACTCCCGCGCCTGCTGCTTGGTCGTGCCGGGGGGATAGAGCGCCAAGAGCCGCTGACGGAAGGCCTGCGGGAACTCGGAGATCAATGCGAGCATAGTGGCGGGCGCAATGGAGAGTGGCGGGACGACGATGGCCATCTCATCGGCGTTGCTCCCGATGACAAAGGGGACCTTGTTTTGCTCGCCTGCCTTGAGGATCGATATCGGCGCGTCAGGCAGCACGTCGCCGTCGATGGTCGGGCCGAAGGCCATTTGAGCGATACCGCCCTTGAGTGGGTCTCCAAGCAGGGAGACCAACGTCTCCGCTGGCAACGCGCGCAGGCAGGCGAGGCGATTGCTGGTCGCGTCACAGCCCATTTGCCGCAGGAAGTCGAGCCCCTCCGTTTCGCGCTCGGCGCGGGTGGAGGCGACGCAGGCACCGCTTTCCATGAGGGCTCGCGAAAAGAGGCCAGCCGAGAGCGGGGAAACGAGGTGCATGCAGGTGTTGACGGCGCCGGCAGACTCACCGAAGAGCAGCACCTTGCTTGGGTCGCCACCAAAGCGGGCGGCGTGCCGCTGGACCCACCTCAGCGCGAGGATCTGATCGCGGAGGCCATAGTTACCCACCGACCCGGTGGTGCTTTCGGCCGCGAGCTCGGAGAGCACCAGAAAGCCCATGGGGCCGAGCCGATATTGGATCGTCACCACCACAGCGTCGCCCCTCTCGGCCATCTGCGCGCCATCATAGAGCCGGGTGCCGAGTTGCTCTTTGCTGGTGGAGCCCTGGGCGTTGCCGCCGCCGTGGATGTAGACCATTACAGGGAGCCGGGAGCTGCTCGCTGCCTTGGGCGTCCA